>PMJA01000302.1:2476-3879 GCA_003158415.1 Methylobacter sp. | reverse complement strand
TTTGGCCGTGTTGCGGTCTTGATGGGCGGGTCGGCGGCAGAACGGGCCGTTTCGTTACGCAGCGGCGCCGCCGTTTATGACGCGTTAATACGTAAAGGAGTGGATGCCGTCGCCATTGACGTGACAGGCAGCCCTATCAATGCGTTGGCCGACATAAAAGTCGACCGGGTTTTTAACATTATTCATGGGCGCGGCGGTGAAGACGGCGTGCTACAAGGCGTTTTGCAGGTGATGGGCATTCCTTACACCGGCAGCGGTGTCATGGCTTCGGCCTTAACCATGGATAAGCTCAGAACCAAATTATGTTGGCAGGGCTACGGTTTGGTGACGCCACAGTGGTATTTGTTGCAGGATGAAACCGATCTGGATGCCTGCATTGAAAAACTGGGCTTTCCGGTTATCGTCAAGCCTGCACAGGAAGGCTCCAGCATCGGTATGAGTAAGGCCAACTCACGGGATGAGTTACAAAAAGCGCTACAAACAGCGTTGGCCTATCGCTGTGATGTTTATGCCGAAAGCTGGGTGACGGGTAAGGAATACACGGTTGCCGTGTTAAACGGCGAGGCCTTACCGGTCATCCGCCTGGAAACGCCGAATGCCTTTTATGATTACGAAGCCAAATACAACGCCACGACCACTCAATACCATTGCCCTGCCGGCTTGAATCAGGAACAGGAGCTGTTTTTGGGAGATCTGGCNNATGGCGGCCAAGCAGGCAGGCATCGATTTTGACGAATTAGTGTGGCAGGTGTTGGAAACCAGTTTAGGGTAATGAGCAGTGTAGGCGCTAAAACCTGGATGCTCAGACTGTTGTTAATGGGTCTGATCGGAATAACAGGATATGAATTGACTAAAGGGCATTTCAAATCGTTACCTATTAAAAGCGCGTCTTTACCTATTAAATACGTACGTACCGAAGGCGTATTCCAACACCTCAGTAAAGATGAGGTTAAGGCTGTTTTACAGCCCTTGGTGATGACCGGTTTTTTTGACACGGATATGCAGGCGATACATACGGCGGTTTCGACATTGCCCTGGGTGGACACGGTGACGGTGAAGCGTATATGGCCGGATGCCATCGATATAAAAGTACGCGAGAAAAAGCCATATGCGCGTTGGGGTGCAAATAGCCTGATTACCGAGCAGGGCATGATATTTACCCCCAATAATACCGGACAGTTTCAGAATTTGACGGCAGTGACAGGCCCTGAACTGCAACAAGTCAAGGTCTTGGAAATAATGAAGGGCATTAAAACCGCTCTTGCCGATCAATCCATGGAATTGGCGGAGTTTAATGTGAGCGACCGGTGGGCATGGAAAATAAAATTGGCAGCGGGTCTGGAAATACTGTTGGGGCGCACTGAACAATTAAAAAAATTACAGCGTTTTTTAAAAACGTTGAC
>PMJA01000302.1:1935-2462 GCA_003158415.1 Methylobacter sp. | reverse complement strand
ATAAGGCGTTACAGAGTAGATAAAATGGCAAAAAAAACAGAGCGTAATTTAATAGTCGGACTGGATATAGGCACGTCAAAGGTTGCGGCTATTGTTGGCGAGCTCAGCAGTGACGGCAACATAGAAATAATAGGCATAGGCACTACGCCATCGCGCGGCCTAAAAAAAGGCGTTGTAGTTAATCTGGAATCGACTGTTCAGTCCATACAAAAAGCCATAGAAGAGGCTGAGTTGATGGCGGGATGTCAAATTAAATCGGTTTTTGCAGGCATTGCGGGCAGTCATATCCGCAGCCTTAATTCTCACGGCATAGTGGCAATCAAGGATAAAGAAGTCACTCAGTACGATATAGATCGGGTCATTGATTCCGCGCGTGCGGTTGCCATTCCCGCCGACCAGAAAATTTTACATATTTTGCCGCAGGAGTTTGTTATCGACCTTCAAGATGGGATTAAAGAGCCTATCGGAATGTCGGGCATACGCCTGGAAGCCAAAGTACACATGGTCACCGGTAGTGTCAGCGCATC
>PMJA01000302.1:0-1904 GCA_003158415.1 Methylobacter sp. | reverse complement strand
GCGGTCGCCTTGCGCACGCCGACGATCAACGCGGAAGAGATCAAACGCAAATACGCCTGCGCGCTGACGCAATTGGCCAATGTAGACGGCACAATTGAAGTGCCCAGCATAGGCGACCGGGCGCCGCGCAAGATTTCCATGCAAAATTTGGCCGAGATTATCGAGCCGCGTTATGAAGAGCTGATGCTGTTGGTGCAGTCTGAACTGAGACGCAGCGGCAATGAAGAACTCATAGCCGCCGGCATCGTATTGACGGGCGGCAGTTCAAAAGTGATGGGCTTAATTGAACTGGCGGAAGAAATTTTCCACATGCCGGTACGGATGGGGGGGCCGCAAAATGTGACAGGTTTAACCGAGGTGGTAAGAAATCCCGTACATTCGACAGGGGTAGGCTTGTTAATGTACGGCAGAGAACATCAGAGCCTTGGCAGAAGCAGCGATGCCGATGGTTTGGGCTGGTTCTCAAAAATGAAGAACTGGTTTCAGGGTAATTTTTAATAGCTTATTGTTTATTTAAGGGGTAGTGTCGTGAAATATGAATTGGTGGATACATATAGTGAAACGGCCGTCATCAAAGTGATTGGTGTCGGCGGCGGTGGTGGCAATGCAGTTAATCACATGGTGGGCTGCCATATTGACGGAGTTGAGTTTATCTGCGCCAATACTGATGCGCAGGCCTTAAGAAAATTAACGGTTGATACGATCATCCAGTTAGGTGTCGAATTAACCAAAGGTTTGGGTGCGGGCACCAATCCTGAAATCGGCAGACATGCCGCCGAAGAAAACAAAGACCGCATTAAAGAAGTTTTACAAGGTGCAGACATGGTTTTCCTAACAGCCGGTATGGGCGGTGGAACGGGCACAGGCGCGATTCCGGTTATTGCGCAAATCGCAAAAGATATGGGCATTCTGACAGTCGCCGTCGTGACCAAGCCTTTTCTGTTCGAAGGTAAAAAGAAGCAAGCCGTTGCCGAGCAAGGCATTATCGAGCTGGAAAAGTATGTAGATTCGTTGATTACAATACCCAATCAAAAATTATTGCCGGTATTGGGCAATAACGTATCGTTGATGAATGCGTTTAAAGCGGCTAACGATGTGTTGCTGGACGCTGTTCAGGGTATTACCGAGCTGATTGTACATCCCGGCATGATCAACGTCGATTTTGCCGATGTCAGAACCGTTATGTCCGGCATGGGCGCGGCGATTATGGGCATGGGTTCGGCGTCGGGCGAACACCGCGCACGGGAAGCAGCTGAAAAAGCCATTGCCTGTCCGTTGCTGGAAGACATCAACCTGCAAGGCGCACGCGGCATATTGGTTAATATTTCCGCCGCCGACATGGGCGTTGCCGAGTTTAATGAAGTCGGTAACATTGTTCACGAGTTCGCCTCTGAAGACGCCATTATCAAAATCGGCATGGCGCTGGATCCGACCCTGGGCGATGAAATCAAAGTCACCGTGGTCGCAACCGGCATGGGTGCGCCGCCGCCCGCTGTTAAAGCGCCGGTTAAAGTGATGCATAAATCGGCTACGGCTGCCGGTAGCACCAATTACGATGATTTGGACAAGCCCACAGTCATGCGTCAAGGCGGCCAGAAAGAAAATCGGGAAAGCCGTTTCGGCGCTCAAGCCAAAAAAGAAATGGACTTGGATTATTTGGATATCCCGGCGTTTTTAAGAAGGCAGGCAGATTAGTTTAAGTGCAAGGTTTAAGCGTGACGGGGGGTCTACCCCGTCGCGTCATGTTAACTTCCAGGCCTGAGTTTAGTAATCCAACCTTATATCTTGTTAGCCTCTTGCACAATGAGATTGATTTCTGATTCTGACAAACCAGTCACTTCAGCTATTATTTCAATTGGCGTACCTTTTATAACTAAAAGAAGCGCTATATTTTTGGTTGTTTG
>PMJA01000420.1 GCA_003158415.1 Methylobacter sp. | reverse complement strand
GGATAACGGAAAATCAATAATACGGAACTTGCCGCCGAACGGCACAGCCGGCTTGGCGCGCCAATCTGTCATGTTCATCAGTCGTGAACCCCGACCCCCGGCTAATATTAATGCGATGGTATTACGGGTTAAATGACCGACATTATGTTCATGCTTTTGATTGCTTGACGCTGACATTTTTCATCTCCATGTTGATATAGATATTACAACTGTTGGTTATTTTGGTAAGATTCACCGAATATTCATTCTACTACTACACCGAGGCCATTCAAAGTGAAAAAGGGTTCTGATAACACACTTGATTCTGAAGCTACAAAAATCATTGCAGCAAAACCGGTAGCTAACCTGCCTGATTCTGAAGCGGCCAAAATTACTGAAGAGTCTGTGGCACCGGCTACGATTGACACTGCAACCAAAAAGCCCGCAAAACCGAAGGTTGTCGCAAAGCCGCAGGCCTCCGAGCCTGCAAAGCCGCAAAAAGCAAAAACAGCTGTAAAAACGCCGGATTCCGAATCTGTAAAAACCATAGCTGCAAAAACAGAAGAAGAGCGCAAACTGGATGCCGATGCTATAAAAATCATGGCAGCGAAGCATCATGATCCCTTTTCAGTGTTGGGTCGCCACCCAAAGAACGGTCAAATCCGAATTAATGTTTATTTGCCCTACGCAGAAACGGTACATCTGAGCAATGGCCCTGTTCTTAACCGAGTAACCGGTACGGATTTTTTTGAATATGTCGCCCGGGAAGGGGAATTACCGGAACACTACAAGTTGGTTTGGGTCGATAAAAGCGGCTACACCCATGAAAATTATGACCCTTATGACTTCGGCACTCAATTACCTGAATTTGACCAATATTTATTCGGCGAAGGTAAGCACTGGCATATTTATCAAAAATTGGGCGGACACCTGCATAGCGTTGATGGGATTGATGGGGTTTTGTTTACCGTTTGGGCGCCCAATGCCGGTCGGGTTAGCATAGTCGGTGACTTTAATAACTGGGATGGTCGCTGTAACCCCATGCGCAGTCTGGGAGGCAGCGGTATATGGGAAATATTCATCCCCGGCCTAAAGACAGGCTGTTTATATAAATTTGAAATATTAAATCGCAACAGCAACGAGATCCTGCTAAAAACAGATCCTTATGGGCAGCAATTCGAGTTTCGCCCCAACACGTCGTCCATTGTGGTCAAGGAAAAAAACTATGTCTGGCAGGACGGTCTATGGCTGTCTGAGCGCGCCAAATACGATTGGCTGCACGAACCCATGTCTATATACGAAGTCCATCTGGGGTCGTGGCGACGGGATAATCAGGGTAATTTCCTCAGTTATCGGGTGCTCGCTGTCGAACTTGTCAATTATGTTAAACAGATGGGCTTTACCCATATTGAACTGTTGCCTATTACTGAGCACCCGTTTGACGGCTCATGGGGTTATCAAACCACCGGCTATTTTGCACCGACCAGTCGGCACGGCTCGCCCGATGATTTCCGCTATTTTATCGATACCTGCCACCAAAATGGCATAGGCGTTATCCTGGATTGGGTGCCTGCCCATTTCCCCAAAGATGCGTTTGCCTTGGCTAAATTCGACGGCAGCGCCCTGTATGAACATGAAGATCCGCGTAAAGGCGAACACCGTGACTGGGGTACGCTGATCTATAATTATGGACGTAATGAAGTTAAAAACTTTTTATTGTCCAGCGCCATTTTCTGGTTGGAAGAATTTCATCTGGATGGTTTAAGGGTGGATGCGGTGGCCTCTATGCTTTATCTGGATTATTCCCGCAAAGCCAATGATTGGATACCCAACATGTACGGCGGCAACGAGAATCTGGAAGCCATTGATTTTTTCAGGGAGCTCAATACCGTCACCCACGACCTGCATCCGGGTACCGTTATGATGGCCGAGGAATCCACATCCTGGCCGCAAGTGACCCGTCCGACCTGGACAGGCGGCTTGGGCTTTTCGATGAAATGGAATATGGGTTGGATGCATGATGTACTGTCTTATATGAGCGAGGAGCCCATACACCGCAAGTACCATCATGATCAACTGACTTTCGGGATGCTCTATGCCTTTACCGAAAACTTCGCCCTGCCTTTTTCACATGATGAAGTGGTGCATGGCAAAGGTTCATTGCTCAGCAAAATGCCGGGGGATGAATGGCAGCGCTTTGCTAATTTACGGTTGCTGTATACTTTCATGTACACGTATCCGGGCAAAAAACTGTTGTTTATGGGCTGTGAGTTCGGACAGGGCACGGAATGGAATGCTAACACGGACTTGGATTGGTATGTGCTGGATTACCCGCATCATAAGGGTATGCAAACCTTAGTCAAAGATCTAAATCATCTCTACAAAACGCATCCGGCTTTATTCAGCCATGATTTTGATCATCAAGGCTTTGAATGGATAGATTGCCATGATGTTGAGCAATCCATCATCAGTTACCGACGCAAAAATACCTTTGAAGAGTTAATTATTATTCTCAACTTTACACCCGTACCCCGGAATAATTACCGGCTTGGCGTGCCCGATGCAGGCACTTATACCGAGATTTTTAATTCCGACTCCAAATATTATGATGGCAGCAACACAGGTAATGGCGCAGTGGTATCAGAGCCTACGAAGTGGATGAACCATCCTTACTCCATTAGCCTTAATCTGCCGCCTTTGGGAGCGTTGATCTTAAAGTTATAAGTGATCATAGAATCATATATGAAAAAAATACTCTTTGTTACCAGTGAAGCACATCCCCTGATTAAAACCGGGGGGCTTGCCGATGTTTGCGGCAGCCTGCCTAAAGCATTGGCTGAATTATCCCAGGACATAAAACTGATCATACCGAATTATCAGGCGTTGAAAACCAGCGAAAGTGTCCGTTTTCTTTGTTCCTTACGGGTTGATAACAGGAATATCAATATCCTGGAAACCCGCATGCCTGACAGTCACGTTACCGTCTTGTTGGTTGATTATCCGGCTTATTTTAATTATCCCGGCAATCCTTATGTCGATGAACAGGGCGAACCCTGGACTAACAACGCCGAACGTTTTGGATTGTTTTGCCGTATTGCCGTCGAAGTCGCTATGAATCGAGGGCATCTGGATTGGAAACCCGATGTAGTGCATTGTAACGATTGGCAAACAGGTCTGGTTCCGGCGTTATTGTCGCTTGAGCACGACCGGCCCAATACGGTATTTACCATACACAATATGGCTTACCAGGGACTATTTCCCGGTAGCGCCGCCGCAGAATTAAACCTGCCGGGCAAGTTGTGGCATCCCGCCGGGCTAGAATTTCATGAAATGCTGTCTTTTATTAAAGGCGGCCTGGTTTATGCCGATCACATTACCACCGTTAGTCCGACTTATGCCCTGGAAATCCAAACCGCTGAATTCGGTTATGGTCTTGAAGGCTTGCTCAATCATCGCAAAGAATTTTTAGGCGGCATCATTAACGGAATTGATCTCGATCAATGGAATCCTGAAACCGATCCTTATATTGCCCAGACCTATACCGCTGCAACGCTGGCTAAAAAACAACTCAACAAGTCTGAAGTGCAAAGAAAGTTCGCTCTGCCGGTTAACGGGAGCGTTCCCCTGTTCGGGCTGATCGGTCGACTGGTCGAGCAAAAAGGCATAGACCTGATCGTGGAATGTCTGCCTGAAATGGTCGCCCTGGAGCTGCAATTCGTCTTGCTGGGCAGCGGCGATAAAGTCTTTGAAAAACAGTTGCAAAAACTGGCGGATTTATATCCTGAAAAAATCGCGATCCGCCTGGGCTACGATGAATCGCTGGCGCATCTAATCGAAGCGGGCGTCGATAGTTTCCTGATGCCGTCGCGATTTGAACCCTGCGGTTTGAATCAAATGTACAGTCAACGTTACGGCACTATTCCTATCGTCAGAAAAACCGGCGGTCTGGCGGATACGGTCGTTGATACCTTGCCCGAAACATTGGCGCAGCACACAGCCAGCGGCATTGTATTCAACGAAGCCGATTCAGGCTCTTTGCTGGAAGCGATTAAACGCACGATGATTTTATACAGTTTGCCTGATGCCTGGAAAAAAATGCAGATTAATGCCATGAATAAAGATTTTTCCTGGCAAAACAGCGCCGAGCAGTATTTGGTGTTATACGAAAACCTGTAGAGATGATGGATGAATGAAATCCAACTGCTGTATGTAGAAAATATCATCGCCAGAAAAAAAGGTGTTCTGCAACAAGAGCTGTCTTTTTTTGTGCGTGTGGAAAACCTGAGTCATGACAAGATCATAGATGTGCTCTGGGCTGGCGAGGACGACGAGTGGCGCACGTTACCGGCAACTTATCACTCCAATTTGGAGTCCGATAGCGAATACTGGCAGGCGAAAATAACTATCAATGCCACGGCCGATCAATCGCTGCCGGGTAATATCAAGTTCGCCCTGCGTTATCAAGCACAGGGTCGAGACTTTTGGGATAACAAGCACGGCCTGAATTATTCCAGTCAGGCCGACTCAGGGCTTAAGGTAATATCCACCCAGCCGCTGCTGGCTATCGGATTTGATCCCAAGTTGAAAGCCGGACAGAAGCGCGTACCTGTCACTGTGTCGGTCAATCGATCCATTAATGCCAAAACCGTCACGGTACATTGGACTACTGACAATTGGCTGCACACGCATCTTACCCCATGCCAGTTCAATAGGAACTATTGGGACGAAAAGTCGCACAGCAATGCCAGGAATCCGAATCAATATGGATCCCAAATTTGGCAAGGATTGCTCAAGATCAACGACGCTTATCGCCTGCAATACACGATTTCCTGTGAATGCGGCGATCAGATTTTATGGGACAACAACCAGGGCCAAAATTACTCGGCTAGCCATGAGCCTCTAAAGGTCATGATTCTTAATCTACATTGTTACCAGGAAGACGACCAGGATGAAAAGTTTTCCCAAATAGCGAAAGCGATTAACGAGCAGGATGCGGATATCGTTTGTTTTCAGGAAGTCGCCGAACTTTGGAACGACGGTCAGGGCGACTGGGATACCAATTCGGCCAAGATAATTAATGATCGCCTGAACCAGCCTTATCATCTCTACACGGACTGGTCGCATCTGGGCTTTGATAAATACCGCGAAGGCGTCGCCATCCTGAGCCGATACCCGATGCAGAAACAAGAATCAAAGTATGTTTCGGATAGCCATAGCGCCCACAGCATCCATTCCCGAAAAGTGGTCATGTCGCAAGTGCAAGTTCCCGGTATGGGCCCCATCAACTTTTTTTCGGCGCATCTAAGTTGGTGGGAGGATGGCTTTCCAGAACAGTTTAAAAGGCTGAGTCGATGGGCCGCCGAAAACCAATGCGATGAAGTCAGCGCCACTTTTTTATGCGGTGATTTTAATATTGCGGCGGGATCGGAAGGCTATAATCTGGTGGTCAAGGCCAATGAATATGACGATCAGTTTTTAGCCATTAAGTCTCATGGCGTATTTGAAAAAATCTTTAAAGTAAAGGATCCTCATTGGCATGATTATCTTGCCGATGATTATCGTATTGATTATGTTTTCATGAACAAAGCGAGTGATTTGCACATCATTTCAGGAAAGGTGCTATTTACTGAAGAAGATTATGGCCGCGTCTCGGATCACTGTGGTTATTTTATGACATTTGAGCCGAAATAAAGCTGTCGTATTAAGCGCCTATCAACAGCTATATCAATCCATCAACATCAGCATTAGTCAGATGAATAAAAATAATACAAAAAGCTTAAGTTTATACAAGGTAATAACATGCAAATAGCAGAACACTATGCCAAGCCCGTTCATGGGCATTTAGGCGGCTATTTTCAAAGAGTCAATGATTATAATGATAAATTTGATATCCGCTGGGGGAAAATAGAATTTGATGTATTCTTCGGCGTTCAGGCTAATGTAAAAGTTATTCTTAAAGTGTATCGTAACCATGGGCTATGCGAAACCTACATTGTTGATACAGATGCCTTTGATATCCAATGGGATCGTCACAAGCGCTGTACTCGCGATTTTTATATACTCCCGTTTTCCAATAACTTTGGCCCGATTAACTGCGTTAAGTTTTCTTTCATTGTCCATCTGGATGAGCATTCAATTCCCTCTCAGAATGACTATATTTTCATGGACAGCCATCAAGCGCGGGATGGACACCCCCAGAATCGAAAGATCACCGGCGAATGGGCAACCACTAATGTCTATCGAACCTATGAGCTGAATGCGGCCGAATTACAGAGCGACGTAGACTGGTATAACCACCNNAACCACCATTTCGAATCCTTAAATTTGACTCCCAAGTTTACCAAAGGTCAGCTGTACCATCCTTATCATCCCAAACGTTTTATCCATGATCATATAGAAAAGGTTATTCGCAGCAAGTGGGAAAACCCTGGTCGATTGTGTACCATCAAGGTCAGTGTTGACTGTATTGATGATGCGGATTTTATTTCCCATTTGATTCATGCCAGCCATCAGGGCGTTTTGGTACAGTGTATTGTGGACTGGCGCAAGATGACCCTCACCAACAGTCACAACTACGCCCGATTGAAGCGCGCCAGAGTTGAGCTGATAGGCGTCTTTTGCAGTCCCAAACATCACCTCATTGAAGTTGAACCGGACATGCATACCAAATTTGTTATTTTTAACGATGAGGA
>PMJA01000239.1 GCA_003158415.1 Methylobacter sp. | reverse complement strand
GCTATCATCTTAAAAGCTCAAGAAAACGATCCACTTGATCAGCCTCTGTCGCAAAGCTGGTCACCAAACGCACCAATACTTCGTTTTGACCTAACAACTCTGGTTTTGCGCGGGGCGGATTCCACTGATAAAAAACGGCACCTTGTTCCTGGAGTTGATCCGCCAGTGCTTTATCCAACACAACAAATACTTCATTGGCTTCTGCGTGCCACGCTAATCGTGCGTGTTCAGCGTTAATAATGCCGTTTTGCAAGCGCTCGGCCATCGCATTGGCATAACGCGCCATGTCTAACCAAAGTTCATCGTGTAAATACGCATCAAATTGGCTGGCGATAAATCGGCTTTTAGAAACCAACTGCGCGGCGCGTTTGCGGATAAACGGCAAATCTTTGGATAATTCAGGATTCATAAATATCAAGGCTTCGGCACACCAGCATCCGTTTTTGGTGGCGCCGAAAGAGACGATATCCACACCCCGTTTCCAGGTCATTTCCGCCGGCGTTAGTTCCAGCGCAACCAGCGCATTCGCAAAACGCGCGCCGTCCATGTGCAAAGGCAATCCGTTAGCTTGCGCAATCTTTGCAATGGCGGCAATGTCATCAGTCTGATAAAGCGTGCCAATTTCGGTAGCCTGGGTGATGGAAATCGCCATCGGCTGCCCCGCATGGACAAAATTAGGCGGGAAACGCTCGATTTCGGCTTTGAGTTTATGCGGATCGATTTTGCCGTTTTCCCCATCCACCGGCGCCAGACGTGCGCCGTGCGTAAAAAATTCCGGCGCGCCGCATTCATCTTCCAGCATGTGCGCTTCGCGGTGACAAAAGGAAACTCCGCCCGGACGGTTGACGGCAGCCAGCGCCAGCGAATTAGCCGCTGTACCGGTACTGACAAAATAAACCGCAACTTCCCGTTCGAATAGCTCGTTAAACCTTTTCTCGATCTTGCGGTCAAGTGCGCTTGCGCCATAAGGCGCTGAAAATCCAGAGGCGACTTCCAACAACCGTTGCGCAATCTTAGGGTGCGCACCGGCCCAATTATCGGATGCAAAATTCATAATGTGTATTATTGGGATTCTGTTTAATAAGACATGGCTGTAGTTTACTCAGTTTTTGACAGCAATTCAGAGCATTCTAGTAATATCTACAAATCAATCAGTTTAAGACTGTCAGACTGGGATGGTTTTGAACTCCTTGTTATGGATACGTCGCCTATTTGTAATATTTAATTGCTATATTTTAGGCTTTATTCTTTCCTGGGTTTTTCTATATGAACGCCTCTGCTTCAGCTCTACCTGCTTCTTCTATTGACCGCCCCCAACTTGACCACAAAAATGGGGCAATCACCGTCGTTATATTTTTAGGGCTGCTTGTAACAGGCATATTGATTGCCGGTTATAGCCTAGTGAGCGATATTAACCAGGCTAGCGGTCAGCCCCTCACTTGGCTGCCTTATACCCTTCTTGGGGTAGCGCTGCTCATCGCCCTCGGATTTGAGTTCGTCAATGGTTTTCACGACACGGCAAATGCCGTGGCGACCGTTATTTACACTCATTCACTTCCTGCTCATTTCGCTGTATTGTGGTCAGGGCTATTTAATTTTCTTGGGGTTATGGTTTCGAGCGGTGCCGTCGCTTTCGGCATTATCTCCCTGCTTCCCGTAGAACTTATCCTGCAAGTAGGATCTGGTGCAGGGTTCGCTATGGTCTTCGCCCTACTCATCGCCGCTATTATTTGGAATATCGGTACCTGGCTGCTGGGTTTGCCAGCCTCTTCGTCTCATACCCTGATCGGCTCAATCATTGGTGTCGGTGTTGCCAATGCCCTGATGCACGGTCGGGACGGAACCAGCGGTGTTGATTGGGCTCAGGCGACCAAGATTGGTTATTCACTACTCCTTTCGCCTATGGTCGGTTTTGGTTGTGCTGCGCTGCTGCTATTGGCGATGAAAGCTTTGATCAAGAGCCGGGAATTATACGAAGAACCTAAAGGCAATGAGCCGCCACCCTGGTGGATTCGCAGTCTGCTTATTTTGACTTGCACAGGTGTTTCTTTCGCTCACGGTTCTAATGACGGCCAAAAAGGCATGGGGTTAATCATGCTCATTCTGATCGGCACTGTGCCTATGGCATACGCCTTTTCCAGACCAATGCCCGTGGATCATATGCCTCAGTTCGTAGCAATGTCCCAGGTAACCAGGGATTCTCTGATCAAATCTGTCACTACACCCGGTTCTGCGGAGGATTCTCTCGCAACCCTTTCTGAATATGTGCGAACCAAAGAGTATAAGGCTGAAGTCTTATCCGCTCTTGCGAACGTAATCGGCAATATTGGCGATCAGGTGAAACAGTATGAAAGCTTCGCTAGTGTACCGTCAGACATGGTGTCTAACGTACGCAACGACATGTACTTGACTTCTGAATCTATCCGTTTCCTCGAAAAGAATAATGCAGTGAAATTAGATGCCGATACCAAAACTAATCTCAAGGCATTTAAAAAAGACATCGACGATTCGACCAAGTTTATTCCTCTATGGGTAAAGGTGGTTGTGGCTATCGCTTTGGGTCTGGGTACTATGGTAGGCTGGAAGCGCATTGTAGTGACTGTTGGCGAAAAAATCGGTAAAACACATCTGACTTACGCGCAAGGTGCGTCGGCGGAGCTTGTCGCCATGATGACCATCGGCGCCGCCGACATGTTCGGTCTGCCGGTTTCCACCACGCAGGTACTATCGTCTGGAGTAGCTGGCGCCATGACGGCTAATAAATCGGGCTTGCAATGGGGTACTATTCGTCATTTGGCAATGGCTTGGGTATTGACGCTCCCTGTCGCAATGCTTCTTTCCGGCTCTTTGTATTGGTTGTTTTCAAAGCTGTTTTGAGTAGCCAAAGCCAGCTTTGGACTCCAGATGCCCGGAGTTCAAAGCTGGCTTTGAAATCCGCAACGGTGACCGCGCTGAGTATATCTGCTATTCTTAACTATTAAGTTTTGTATTGAATCCAAACCTTCAAGAGATAAACCTAATGACAACACCAAATAACTCAACTACTGCAATTTTAGCTTCCCCGCTAAACATCGAAGAGCTACACAGGATTAACGCCTACTGGCGGGCCTGTACCTACTTGGCCGCTGGCATGATTTATCTGCGGGATAATCCGCTATTGAAAGAGCCTCTCAAGCCCGAACATATCAAGAACCGGCTATTAGGGCATTGGGGTTCTAGCCCCGGCTTAAGCTTTGCCTATATTCATATCAACCGGCTTATTAACAAGTACGGTCTTAATGCCATTTTCCTGACCGGCCCCGGCCACGGCGCACCTGGCGTGTTAGCCCCGGTTTATTTGGAAGGGGCTTACTCGGAAATTTACCCCAACAAGGGTGAAGATGAAGAAGGTCTGTTGCAGTTCTTCAAGGAGTTTTCTTTTCCCGGCGGTATCGGTAGCCACTGTACGCCCGAAACACCAGGTTCCATTCATGAAGGCGGTGAGCTGGGCTACAGCATTTCCCATGCTTACGGCGCAGCTTACGATAATCCCGATTTGCTGGTGACGGTCATGGTAGGCGATGGCGAGTCAGAAACCGGCCCTTTGGCAACGTCCTGGCATTCCAATAAATTCCTCAATCCCATACGCGACGGTGCGGTATTGCCGATACTGCATTTGAACGGTTACAAGATCAATAATCCGACGATCTTGTCACGTATTTCTCATGAGGAGCTGGAACGCCTTTTTCAGGGTTACGGTTATACCCCTTACTTCGTAGAAGGCAGCGATCCTGAAACGATGCACCAACGCATGGCGGGCGTACTCGAAGCCTGTGTGCTGGAAATCCGCCGGATTCAGGAGGAAGCGCGACGCACCGGCATCCCAACGCGACCGCGCTGGCCGATGATCGTATTACGCAGCCCGAAAGGCTGGACGGGGCCCAAAGTAGTGGATGGACACAAAGTGGAAGGTTTTTGGCGTTCACATCAAGTGCCTTTGGCAGGCGTGAAAGAAAATCCTGCCCATTTGAAACAACTGGAAGATTGGCTGCGCAGTTACAAGCCTGAAGAATTATTTGATAGTGCCGGTAAATTAATCCCAGAACTCAAGGCATTGGCGCCGAAAGGCATACAGCGTATGAGCGCGAACCCGCATGCTAATGGCGGCCTGTTACGCAAAGCCTTGCGTATGCCTAATTTTAGGGATTACGCGCTGGCCCTGGAAAGTCCCGGTAAAGTCACGGCAGAGAATACCCGTCCCTTAGGCAAATTTCTGCGCGACATCATGCGCGATAACATGAACAATTTCCGCGTGTTCGGCCCGGATGAAAACAGCTCCAACAAGCTGGACGATATTTATGAGGTCAGTAAGAAAACCTGGCTGGCCGACTACTTACCGGAAGACGCCGACGGCGGCGAGCTTTCGGAGGATGGCCGGGTGATGGAAATATTGTCTGAGCACACCCTGGAAGGCTGGCTGGAAGGTTATTTGCTGACCGGTCGCCACGGTTTCTTTTCCACCTATGAAGCCTTTGTGCATGTGATTGATTCCATGTTCAACCAGCACGCCAAATGGCTGACCATGTCCAAAGCCGTGCCCTGGCGTGCGGCGGTGTCTTCGCTCAACCTGCTGATTACTTCTACCGTCTGGCGGCAGGATCATAATGGTTTTACCCATCAGGATCCGGGCTTCCTTGATCTGGTTGTGAACAAGAGCCCGTCCGTGACCCGCATTTATCTGCCGCCGGACGTGAACTGCCTGCTCTCGGTCGCTGATCATTGCTTGAAGAGCACCAACTATATCAATGTCATTGTGTCCGACAAGCAAAAACATCTGCAATATCTGGATATGGACGCCGCTATTAAACACTGCACCAAGGGTATAGGTATCTGGGAATGGGCCAGCAACGATGACGGCTGTGAACCGGATCTGGTGATGGCAAGCGCGGGCGATATTCCCACCAAAGAAGCTTTGGCTGCAACCGTGTTGTTGCGCGAAAATTTTCCGCAACTTAAAATTCGCTTTATCAATGTGATAGATCTCTACAAATTGGTGCCCAGCAGCGAACACCCGCATGGTTTATCGGATCGCGATTTCGACAGCCTGTTCACCCTGGATAAACCGATTATTTTCAACTTCCATGGTTACCCGTGGTTAATTCATCGACTGGCTTATCGCCGTAACAACCACAATAACCTGCATGTGCGCGGTTACAAGGAAAAGGGCAGCATCAATACACCGCTGGAACTGGCTATTCAGAATGAAACCGACCGTTTCAGCTTGGCCATAGATGCGATTGATCGTATTCCTTCCTTAAGGGTTTCGGGCGCTCACGTTAAAGAAAAACTGCGTGACCAACAAATCGACTGCCGAAACTATGCTTATGAGCATGGTATCGACAGACCGGAAGACGATCAGTGGGTTTGGCCTTACTGAAAATAACTTAATAACAGTGTTGCAAAGGAAACAAACATGACGATTAACAAAAAGAAAACAGTCAGCGCTTTGCAGGATAATTCCATGTCTCTATTGGAAAACACCCGTACCGGTTTGAGTTCCGCCGCCCTGAAACAGGCTGTGCTCAATCATTTGACCTATAGCATCGGCCGTCCACTCAAAGTGGCGCCTGAAAAATCCTATTACAAGGCGTTGGCGCTAACCGTGCGGGACAGGCTGCAACATCGCTGGATTAATACAGTGCAGACGTATTTGGCAGGCGCTCGTACTGATAAAGTGGCTTGCTATTTTTCAGCCGAATTTCTCATGGGGCCTCAACTTGGCAGCAGCTTGGTTAATCTTGGTATCGAGCAGGAAGTTCGTGTGGCCGTCGCTGAACTGGGCAAAAATCTCGATAACCTCCTTGCCCTGGAGGAAGAGCCAGGATTAGGAAATGGCGGTCTAGGTCGACTTGCCGCCTGCTATCTCGATTCCCTTGCGACGTTGGAGCGTCCAGCCATCGGTTACGGCATCCGTTACGAATTCGGTATCTTCGACCAGGAGATACATGACGGCTGGCAGGTGGAGGTCACGGACAAATGGCTGCACAACGGTAATCCCTGGGAAATTGCAAAACCTGATGTTGCTTATTACGTCAATTTTGGCGGTCATTCCGAGAGCTATCAGGACAACCAGGGCTGTACCCGGATTCGATGGGTGCCGCACCGGGTCGTAAAAGGCGTGGCTTACGACACGCCGGTTCCGGGTTATCGCGTCAATACCTGCAACACCTTGCGTCTTTGGAGTGCCGAAGCCTGTGAGTCTTTTGACTTTCAGGCTTTTAATACCGGTGATTATTACCAGGCCGTGGGCGATAAAGTAACTTCCGAGACCTTGACCAAAGTTCTCTATCCCAATGACGAACCCGAAGCCGGAAAGAAGCTCCGCCTGATGCAGCAATACTTTTTCGTTTCCTGCTCGTTGCAGGACATGCTGCGTATTCTTGATATTGCGGGCGAAGCTCCCGAACATTTCCCCGACCGGTTTGCCGCGCAACTTAATGACACCCATCCCTCGATTGCCGTCGCCGAATTGATGCGAATCCTTGTTGATGAGCGTCAGCTCGCTTGGGACTTGGCCTGGGACGTTACTTTTCGCACTTTCGGCTACACGAACCATACGCTGTTACCGGAAGCTCTGGAAACCTGGTCGCTACCCTTGTTTAGCGAACTGTTGCCCAGGCATCTGGAAATAATCTACGAAATCAACCTCCGTTTTCTTGATGAAGTGCGGTTGCGTTATCCTGGCGATGATCAGCGGATAGCGCGTCTGTCGCTGATTGACGAAGCCGGATGCAAGCGGATACGCATGGCTCATCTGGCCTGTGTGGGCAGTCATGCCATCAACGGCGTAGCTGCATTGCATAGTGAACTGTTAAAGACGAGCGTGCTAAAAGATTTCTACGAACTGTGGCCGGAACGTTTCAGCAACAAAACCAATGGCGTGACGCCGCGCCGCTTTATGGCGCTGGCTAATCCCAAACTGAGCGATTTAATCACGCGTTCGATTGGCGGCGGCTGGGTTACGCAGACAGATGAACTAAAGCTGCTTGAACCCCTCGCAGAAGATGCTGCATTTCGAAAAGAATGGCGCGCCATCAAGCAAGCCAACAAGGAAAAACTCGCCGCTTATATCCGCAAACAGACCGGCATTGAGCTGAACCCAACCTGGTTGTTCGATATTCAGGTCAAGCGCATACACGAATACAAGCGTCAGCATCTCAATGTGCTGCACATCATCACCTTGTACTGTCGTCTTAAGCGTAATCCGGGGGCGCCCATTGCGCCGCAGGCGTTTATATTCGGTGGTAAGGCAGCACCCGGCTATTTTATGGCCAAGCGCATTATCAAGCTGATCAATGCAGTGGGCGAGGTGATTAATAACGACCCGGATGTGAATAAATACCTGCGAGTCGCTTTTGTTCCCAACTTCAATGTGCAGAACGGCCAGTTGATCTATCCGGCGGCCGATTTATCGGAACAGATTTCTACGGCGGGTAAGGAAGCTTCAGGTACAGGAAATATGAAATTCACGTTGAACGGCGCATTGACTATCGGCACCCTTGATGGCGCCAACGTCGAGATTCGTGAAGAGGTCGGTGCAGAGAATTTCTTTCTTTTCGGGCTAACAGAAGAAGAAGTTGTCCGGCTTCAACAGGAAGGTTATCGTCCAGCGTCCTATGTAGAAGGGAATCCACAGTTGGCCGAGGCTATTCATCTGATTGCATCGGGTCATTTTTCGCATGGCGACACCGAGGTATTCCGGCCTTTGGTCGATAACCTGTGCCATCATGACCCTTTTCTCGTGTTGGCTGATTATGCAGAATATGTAGCTTGTCAGGATAAAGTTACCGCTGCATGGAAAGATCCGGAACAGTGGACGCGCATGTCTATCCTGAATACGGCCAGAGCCGGCAAGTTTTCCTCTGATCGCGCAATCCGTGAGTATTGCGATGAGATTTGGAAAGTAAAACCGGTGTCTGTCGAATTAAACTTCAATGATTGAGATTAAATGAGCTTGAAAATTTATTTACTTCGCCATGGTGAGACTAAGTACAGTCAACGGGGGGCTTATTGTGGGGCTTTGGATGCCGAACTGACAACGGAAGGTCACCAAATGGCTCAGGCTTTCGCCGAAGCTTATCGCACTATACCCTGGGCTGATATTTACGTCAGCCCCATGAAAAGGGCGATCGCGACGGCGCAGCCTTTGTGCGATGCGGTGGGTCTGCCCATGCAAATCAGGGATGGACTCCGGGAGATCGGTTATGGCGCATGGGAAGATCGTGAGCTGGACTATGTCCGGCAGCATTACGAACATGACTACATTCGTTGGCAGACAGATCCGGCCTGGAATCCGCCTACCGATGGTGAAACTGCCATTCAGATAGCAGCTCGCGCGCTACCTGTCATCACAGAAATAGAATCCCGGTACAAGGACGGCAATGTGCTGCTGGTATCCCATAAAGCCACGATACGCATCATTCTCTGTAGTCTGCTGGGAATCGACGTGGGCCGTTACCGTGATCGAATCGATGCACTCGCGGCCTCTGTTTGCATCGTCAAGTTTGGCATCTATGGGCCGATGCTGGAAGTTTTAGGCGACCGCAGTTATATGCCAGAACATTTGCGTAAACGTGGAGGGACTTGATTATTAATCCCAGCCTATGAAAAAATACTTACTTGTCATCAACGCCGGTTCATCAAGCATCAAGTTTGCTATTTTCCAAAACGATGCGTCATCAGCGCAGCTTGTTACGGATGCTGCCGGGCAAATTGAAGGCATCGGCAGTAAGCCAAGCTTCACTGTAAAGGATCCATTAGATGTGGTTTTGGTTGATCGTACACTTAGTATAGACGAAGTTCGTAATCATACCGATGCCATCATCATCATCCGCGCCTGGCTAGAAGATTATTTATCGCATGGATCATTGCTAGCAGTAGGGCATCGCGTCGTGCATGGCGGACAACATTATTCAGCCCCCATCCTGATTGACGCGACCGTTCTGGCGGAGCTGGAAAACCTCGTCCCGCTGGCTCCACTGCATCAACCGCACAACCTCGCTACGATCCGTGCGCTGCTGGAAACCATGTCGTCATTGCCGCAGGTGGCCTGCTTTGATACTGCGTTTCATCGCACACAGCCAGATGTCGCGCAACGCTTCGCTATACCACGACACTTTGCCGAGGAAGGTATACGCCATTACGGATTCCACGGTCTGTCCTATGAATATATTACCTCGGTATTGCCCACAGTTGAGCCCACGCTCGCGGACGCACGCATCATCGTTGCCCACCTGGGTAGCGGCGCCAGCCTGTGCGCAGTTCATGGCGGACGCAGCATCGCCACCACGATGGGGTTCTCTCCGCTTGATGGCTTGGTCATGGGTACGCGTTGCGGCAATCTCGACCCCGGTGTATTGCTTTATCTGATGGATCACCACGGCATGGATGTACGCGCTTTGGAACACCTGCTTTACCATCAATCCGGTCTGCTGGGTGTATCCGGCATCTCCAATGACATGCGTGCTTTGCTTGCCAGCGATGATCCGCATGCACTGGAGGCGGTTGAATTGTTCGTGTATCGCGCCGGGCGTGAGATAGGTTCTCTGGCGATGGCACTCGGTGGTCTTGACGCGCTGATATTCACCGGAGGAATTGGCGAGCATTCTTCCGTGATTCGTGCAAAAATCTGCCATCAGATTGCGTGGTTAGGGCTTGAACTTGACGAAACCGCCAATGAAGCCGCAGCTACATGCATTTCAAAGCCTAGTTCTAAGCTCTCTGCGTGGATCGTGCCTACCGACGAAAACAGAATGATCGCACACCACACGTTACGACTAGTAACTGCAAAAACTACTGCTCCACTGTCACAAAGGCAATTTTAGTAATCCCCGCATGCTGCACAGCCGCCATCACTTCGGCGACCTTGGCATAAACTACGGCCTGATCGGCGTAGAGGTGCAAGCCGGTTTCCGGGTTTTTCGCCTGCTCATCTTTCAATAGGGATTCTAACGCAACAAGATCAGCTACCGGCTCTTTATTGACGGTAATCATGCCTTGCGTATCAATGCCCAGTTGCAACGGTTGCTGTTTTGTATCCGCCGTGGTTTCGGTGGTTTTCGGCAGGG
>PMJA01000138.1 GCA_003158415.1 Methylobacter sp. | reverse complement strand
GCGGTGAGTTATCTGATCGCCGGTTACCAACAACAGCACCCGGAATTATTGACCTTCGGCGCAGGCGACAGTCACACCGACGCACCGTTTATGGGCTTGTGCGATTACGCGCTGATCCCAAAAAATACGCAATTGTTTAACTCACTGGCGTTTGCACAATGACAATGATGATGCCCTTCACCGGCAGTTACACGCCGGATGATGTGCAATTTTTGTTAAAGCCAATGACGTTGCCGGATACGCCTGTCCACATCAAGGAAGCGCTGATTCAATCCGGCAAGAAACATTATTCGCAGCTGCTGACCCACGAGTCCTTGCCGCCAGACGATTATTTGCCGCTGTTTTACCGGGCCATGACCTTAAACCAGGATAAAATGGCGGAACATTTGTTACAGCTGGCGGAAGCTGTTTTGGCGACGCGTCCGCAAGGCATTACCCTGGTGTCGTTGGCGCGCGCGGGAACGCCGGTGGGCGTATTGCTCAAACAGGTTTTAAAACGGCACTTCAACACCGAGGTAAAACATTATTCCATTTCCATCCTCCGGGATGTCGGCATAGACCAAAACGCCCTGCGCCATATTTTAAAAAATCATGCGCCGGAATCGTTGGTTTTTGTCGACGGCTGGACGGGAAAAGGCGTAATTGCCCGGCAGTTGACCGCCAGCTTGGACGCTTTTGCAATCACCGACGGCATCGCCATTCCTGCCGAGTTATACGTGTTGACCGACTTATCGGGCTGGGCAACGGTTGCGGCCTCGTCTGAAGATTATTTGATTCCGTCGTGCATTCTGAACGCGACCATATCGGGACTGNNTTACAGTGGGTAGCCGAACGCTACGGCATTACTCGACATAACCACATTAAGCCGGGCATAGGCGAGGCGACGCGCGTGCTGTTACGCCGCGAAGCGCAGCTGTTGCTGTTACAGGATTTAGATTGCGAGGCGACCTTGCATTTGCGCTGGCTGGCCGAATCCAAAGCCATTCCCATAGCGGTTTTCAACGATTTACCGTATCGTGCGGTCGCGTTAATTAAAGAGATAGCATTATGATACAACCTAAGTCATTTGCACCCTGGGCTTTGGGAGCACCGCTTTATATGCCGGGCAATCGCCGCGACATCATGGAAATCGCCAATGGCGAGAAATATTCCATGTTGCGAGCCATGATTTTTTGCACCGAGGACGCCGTGTCGAGAACCGATGTCGACAGCTGTGTGCGTCATATCGGCTTGTGTTTGCAAGGCTTTAGGGATTCGGCCCATCGCTACCGCTTTATCCGCGCCAGAAATCCGGAAATTTTAGCCCGTTTGCTGGATCTGCCCGATATAGAAAAAGTGGATGGCTTTGTGTTGCCGAAATTCAAGCAGGCCGTGTTTCACGCCTATTTTGATCAGTTGCAGGGCACGCCGTTCATGGTCATGCCCACCCTGGAAACCCGCGATGTTTTCGATGTCAATGCAATGACTGAATTACGCCAGGGTTTATTGCAAGACGCTGTTGCGCAGCGGATTTTAATGCTTAGAATCGGCGGCAACGACCTGATGAATCTGTTAGGTCTGCGCAGACCGAGATCCAGTACGCTGTATGAAACGCCGATGGGCAACGTGATTGCGCAACTGGTGACTATTTTCAAACCTTACGGGTTTTCATTATCCGCGCCGGTGTTTGAATATCTGGATGATACCGCCACCTTACAAAAAGAAATAAGGTTGGATTTAGCGCATGGTTTAGTAGGCAAAACCGCCATACATCCGACCCAAGTGCCAACGATAGAAGCCGAATATGCCGTTGATGTGGAAGACTACGAAATGGCGCATGCCTTAAGCGACCCATCGGCCCCGGCGGTATTTAGAATGCACAACGCCATGTGCGAGGTGGCCACCCATCAGCAATGGGGGGAAAGCGTCCTGGATCGGCAACGCTGTTATGGCATTAATGACGCATTATTATTGAAAGAATATGCCGAGCTGTCCATTTAGTGTTTTAATACCGTCTGCAATGCAAGTCAATAATCATAACCCACACATAAACCAGGAGCACGACCATGAGTTTCGATAGTTTTCTTAGCCAACTAAAAACCAAAGCCAATGAATTAAAAACAGGGGCACTGAAGTTTAAAAACAAAGATTTTCTAAATGCAGCGATGGCGGGATCCGCCCTGGTTGCAATGGCTGACGGCAGCATCAGCTCGGAAGAAAAACAAAAAATGATCAAATTCATCGAAAACAATGACGCGCTGTCGATTTTTACCACCAGTGACGTGATTAAAGCGTTTCAGGATTTTGTAGGCCAACTGGAATTTGATAAAGACATAGGCGAAGCCAAGGCCTACCAAGCATTAGGCAAAATGAAATCTAATACCGAAGCCTCGCGTTTACTGGTACGCATGATCATCGCCATAGCCTCTTCTGATGGAAACTTTGACGATCAAGAAAAAAAGATCGCCATCAAAATAGCCAAAGAATTAGCGATAGATCCGTCTGAATTTGAATTGTAAGATCTTGTAACTACTCAGCAGCCAGGATGCGCCGTA
The DNA here is from genome assembly GCA_003158415.1 of Methylobacter sp. Taxonomy (GTDB): domain Bacteria; phylum Pseudomonadota; class Gammaproteobacteria; order Methylococcales; family Methylomonadaceae; genus Methylobacter_C. The sequence goes on along the minus strand of PMJA01000138.1, from coordinate 10,598 downwards.
TGGACTTCACCTATCAGCCATAACCTGTGTCGATGCAAACATCAGGCATATAGCCCGCAATGTTTCCCAGGCATCGCCCGGCTGCTGGCCTTTGATCTGCCTGTCCGCCTGGGCGCTCAACACCAATATGCCGGTTAAATCGCTGTCGCTGAGCCTGTGTAGCGCGTTACTCACCAGTTGCTTGCGCTTGTCCCAGATTTGGTTGTTTTTGAAGACGAGGTCTCTGGGTTGCCCGCCGACGAGCGCCAGCTTGATTTTAATCAAACTCCTGGCTTCGCGGGTCAAAGCCCACAACACAACGGGGGCAGCAATGCCTTCCGCCCGCAAGCCTGACAGTATCTTGATGATGCGATTTACACCGGCGGACAATACGCTATCCATGAGCTTGAATACATCGTACCGGGAGCTGTCCGCCACCACGTCAAAAATCTGTTTCTGGCTGAGGCTGCCGGTTCCGTACAGCACGTAAAGTTTTTCTATTTCCTGGGCAGCAGCCAGCAGATTGCCTTCAATCCGGGAGGCCAATAGGCGCAAACCGTCGGTTTCAGCGGATAAGCCGCGCTGCTGCATGCGTTGTTGCAGCCACCGGATTAAATCTTGGCCTTCCAGCGGCCAAACCTGGATAACTGCACCCGCTTTATCCAAAGCTTCCAGCCAACGGGATTTTAATGCGCCGGAGGCCACCTTGCCTGCGGTAATGAGCAACAAAGTATCTTCCGGTAAACGTTGGCAATAAGCGGTTAAGGCTTTTGCGCCATCAGTTCCTGGCGTGCCGGTAGGCAATCTTAAATCTATGATTTTTTTATCCGCAAAAATGGATAAGGAATCAGCCGAAAATGCCAACTGATTCCATTCAAATCCGGTTTCCACCGAAATAATCTCACGGTTTTCAAAGCCCGCTGTTCTTGCAGCTTTTCTAACCGCATCGGCCATTTCACCCAGCTGCAAGGGTTCGTCACCGCTGATAAAATACACCGGCATCAAGCCCTTTTTTAAAGCCGCGCTTAACTGTTCGGGCTTGAAGCGCATATCATTTAGAACTCGTTTCAAATGCCACTTTGGCGCGACTGATCATGGTACGCACCGCCTGCAGGTACATTTCGTTGCGTATCAGCAGTTCTTCGGCTTCTTTAGCGATAACAGCCGTCTGGTCATTGTAATATTCACGCCTTATCTCGACCGGCTGCTGTGCCAGCAATACATTCTCTTTAGCATCGGAAATTTCATAATTAAGCCGATAATCAAGTTCGAAATCGTTCGCCGCCCCTGATGAAGCCAGCGATAAAACCCGGCGCTGACTGACTTCGTCAGATATTCTGATAACAATACCCGCCTTGTCGGCTGAACTTGCAAGCGGCACAGATGATAGTTCCATCGCCTTCTTGAATTGTTCCTGCAACTGAGCGGAACCGCCATCCAAATAAATACTTTTCAGGCCGGTAGGCAGTTCAAAAGCGCCCCGCAAGTGATAGCCGCAGGCGTTTAATAACAACGCCATTATCATTAAGATCACTGATTTTTTTGTCAGCACAAAATACTTACCTATAAAAGTTGCCGCAGATCCATTGATTAAAATTTAATCTGTGTGTCTGCGGCGATTGTGTTTCAGAGCTTACCTAAACAACGATATTAACCAGTTTTTTAGGCACCACTATTACTTTCCTGATCGGCTTACCGTCAATAAACCGCAGAACCTGCTCATCACTCAGAGCCATCGCTTGTATGTCGTCTGACGATGCCGTTACCGACACGGAAATCTTGCTACGCAGTTTACCGTTGACCTGTATCACCAGCTCTAGGGTATCCTGCTCCAAAGCCGAACTGTCCGCTTCGGGCCAGGCTACGCCGACCACCGCTTCTTGATGGCCCAAATCCAGCCACAGTTGATGGCAGATATGCGGCACTATCGGCGCCAGCATCAGGGTTATCGCTTCCAGGGCTTCCTGACGGATGGCTTTGCCATTATCGGAATCATCGGTAAACTTGGATAAGGTATTAACCAACTCCATGTTGGCGGCGATGGCGGTGTTAAAAATAGTGCGCACACCCACGTCGTGACTTACTTTCCGGATGGTTTGATGCACAAATCGGCGTACCGTTTGCTGCTCGTCCGTCATTGACGATTTATCCAGCGCGACAACAGAACCGCCCGCCTCGTTATGGGTATATGCCTGCCTCCACAGCCTTTTCAAAAATCTGAATGCGCCTTCGACGCCGCTGTCCGACCATTCCAACGATTGCTCAGGGGGAGCAGCAAACATGATAAACAAGCGCACGGTATCGGCGCCGTATTGATCGATCAAGCCTTGCGGATCGACGGTATTACCCTTGGACTTGGACATTTTTGTGCCGTCTTTCAGCACCATGCCTTGCGTCAACAATTTCTTGAAAGGTTCGTCGCAGACCAGCAAGCCTTCGTCGCGCATTAATTTAGTAAAAAACCGCGCATATAACAAATGCAAAATCGCATGTTCTATACCGCCGATATAATGATCCACCGGCAACCAGTATTTGGCACCCACATCCAGCATGCTATCGGCTTTGCTGCTGGCGAATCGGGCNNTGGTAAGCGAGAACGTCGGATGCGCAACCAGCGGCGATTGCGAGCCGTCGAGTACCACGTCTCTGGGCAATTGCACCGGCAAATCCTGCTCCGGCACCGGCACCGTGCCGCAGTCGTCGCAATAAATAACCGGGATCGGCGCGCCCCAGTAACGTTGCCGGGAAACGCCCCAATCGCGCAAGCGGAAATTGGTTTTGCGTAGTCCTTTACCCTCTTTTTCCAGGGCTTCCGAGATCGCTATAAAGGCTTGTTCAGACGTTAAGCCGTCAAACTCGCCTGAATGTCGCAATACGCCTTTTACGGTGTAAGCATGTTCCGAGCAGTCGTCATGGTCGCCGTCTTTGGCAAATATCACTTGCTTAATAGCAATGCCGTATTTGGTCGCGAACTCGTAGTCGCGTTGATCGTGCGCAGGCACAGCCATCACCGCGCCGGTGCCGTAACCCATTAATACGAAATTGGCTATCCAGACGGGGACTGCTTCACCGGTGATCGGATGCAGGGCTTTAATACCGGAATCTATACCGCGTTTTTCCATGGTTTCCATGGCGGCTTCCGAGGTTTCCATTAGCTTGCATTCATTGATGAATGCGTTAATGTTGGCATTATCTTCGGCAGCGTGCAACGCCAGCGGATGTTCGGCGGCAACGGCCAGATAAGTCACGCCCATCAGCGTATCGGGACGCGTGGTATAAATGCGCAAGGGTTCCGTCATGTCCGGCACCGCAAAATCCATCTCCACACCTTCGGAACGGCCTATCCAATTGGCCTGCATGGTCTTGACCTGCTCCGGCCAACCGTCCAGCGTTTCCAGCGAGGTTAACAATTCATCGGCATAAGCGGTGATTTTTAAAAACCACTGCGCGATTTCCTTGCGCTCAACCTGAGTATCGCAACGCCAGCAACAACCGTCGATGACCTGCTCATTCGCCAGCACGGTCATATCATGCGGACACCAGTTGACCGGCGCGGTTTTTTTATAAACCAGACCTTTGGCCAGCAATTTAAGAAAAAACCATTGCTCCCACTTATAATAATCGGGATCGCAGGTCGCCAGTTCGCGGCTCCAATCATAGCCGAAACCCAGCCGTTTAAGCTGGTCGCGCATATAGTCGATGTTTTCATAAGTCCAGTCGGCAGGGTGTACGCCATGCTGCATTGCTGCATTTTCGGCGGGCAAGCCGAACGCATCCCAGCCCATAGGCTGTAAGACATTTTTGCCCAACATGCGCTGATAACGGCTGATGACATCGCCTATGGTGTAATTACGCACATGACCCATGTGCAGTTTACCGCTGGGATACGGGAACATGGACAAGCAATAATACTTTTCCTGCGTAGAAGATTCCGAGACATTAAATACCCCTGAAGCTTCCCAGGCGGCTTGTACGTCTTGCTCTATAGCGAGCGGTTGATAATTTTCTTGCATCCTTCTCGTCTTTTACCGGTCAAAAGCGTTAGAATACCCCACAGTTGCTTAAATCTAAAGCGTCATTTTCAGGAGTTGTACATAATGAATAAAAATAAACTTATCGCTGCCTACGCCGATTTTATGACCCACCTGCATGAAACCATGGAGGATACGCTGCATTCTTTCGCCGAAGCGCTGGAAATTTCCAAAGAAAAAACCGGCAAAACGAGCGATTTGACTAGCGATGAACTGAACAAGCTTTCTGGTTATGTTAAACACGATATTGAACATGCCGCCCACGGCTTATCAAACGAAGAAGATAAAGATTCGCTCTCCGAGTGGTTTAAATTTGATATTGAATTGATTGAAAACTTCGCTCTGGATGCTTTTTTAAGCGTTGCCGACAAAACCCGTATCGAACTGGAAAAACTCAGAGAGTTAGCGGAAACCCATACCTATCACAGCGGTGATATTACCGTGCCAGGCACCTTTATTTGCGACGAATGCGGCAAGGAAATCGCCTTTAAAACCACCAGTGAAATCCCCGAATGCCCTGAATGCCAGGCCAAAACCTTTATCCGCATTTGATATTGCCGGTTCAGGGCTTATAATGCGATTTTTATCTATTTGATTTCACGGGGAAATAACATGCGCAGAGTCATCTTCAATCAGAAAGGCGGTGTCGGCAAATCAACGATTACCTGTAATTTAGCCGCCATCAGCGCTATTGAAGGCAAGCGCACCCTGGTCATTGATCTGGATGTCCAGGGCAATTCCACGCAATATCTACTGGGCCATAAAGTCAGCGAAAGCGATAAAACCATTGCCCTGTTCTTTAAAGACTGCCTAAGTCTTTCCCTGTTCGGCGGCAGCAACACCGGGCTGGATGCGGTTATCCATGAAACGCCTTTCCCTAACCTGTTTGTTATTCCGTCACATCCCGACCTTGAACCCTTGCAAGGTCGTTTGGAATCACGCTTTAAAATCTTCAAATTAAAAGAAGCGCTGGAAAAGCTGGAGGGTTTTGACGCCATTTACATGGATACGCCGCCGGTACTCAATTTCTACAGTCAATCGGCATTAATCGCCGCCGAAAAATGTTTAATTCCTTTCGACTGCGACACCTTTGCCAGGGAAGCCTTATATACCCTGCTGCAGACCGTAGCAGAAGTCAAAGCGGATCATAATCAAAACCTTCAAATTGAAGGCATCATCGTCAACCAATTCCAAAAACAGGCCAATTTACCCCGGCTGTTAGTCGATGAACTCATTGCCGAAGGACTGCCGGTGCTGGCAGCCATGATCTCGCCCTCTATTAAAGTCAGGGAATCTCACACGGTATCGCAACCGTTGGTGCATTACGTTCCCAACCATAAACTGAGTGACGAATACCGGGCGTTATATGCCGAAATTCATAATGATTAAATAAGTGAGTACGCCATGACCACGATAACTTTTGATACCCTTGAATTGGTAGACAAACTTAAAACCGCTGGCATCCCTCAAGAACAGGCCGAAGCCGTGGTGCGGGTGATTGCTGATGCCCAAGAAACCTTAGCCACCAAAGAATACATAGACAATAAATTCGATAATAAGCTTGCGTCTATTTATACCGACCTTGCCATACTCAAGTGGATGATGGGGTTTATTATGGCAGGCGTGCTGTCTATCGTGGTTAAAACGTTTTTCTAAAAAAGAACTCATCCAGGTATGCTTTTGAGTCATCACCAAGGATATGTCGGCAGTGTTTTCGCGGTAAATATCTAGAGCGGCATGCAGCAGGACATCGCCTTAAATACGAATTAACACAACTAATGAACAGCAAACTCAAATTTTTGTCGCTCCCCATCCTGTCCGGCATCCTGATCGGCACCAGCTACATCCCATTCCCGCCTTGGGCTTCCCTGTTTTGTTTTGTGCCGTTATGGCTGTTCTGGAGTCGACAAACCCGCCTTAAAGACGTAATCCTGGGCGGTATGATAACGGCTTTTGTCTTTACCTTGATCGGCTTTAACTGGGTCGCCTATTTGCTGCATGAGTTCGCGCATCTGGATTGGCCGGTTGCCGTCATCGGCATGCTGATCTACGCCTTGATAGCGCATTTATATGTGCCGTTGGCCGGACTGCTTTGGTTTCTGTGGCGACGAAAATTCAACCGCTCGGAACGGCTGTCGCTGGGTATGATGGCGATCATCACTATTTTATGCGAAGCCTATTCATTCACCCTGTTTGACTGGAACTTCGGTTACTCCTGGTACGGCGCCAATATCCCCGTTTACCAGTGGGCTGAAGTCATCGGCTTTAGCGGACTCAGCGCCGCCACCTTGCTTTGCAACCTGCCGCTGACTCTTGCGTGGCAACAGCGCCGCCAGAACTCCGGTAAAATCATACTGGCGGCGGTTGTCATCGGCTTCATGCTGTTGAATGTAGGCGGACTGTGGCTTAAAGCTAGGCTACCGCAAGCGGATGCGTCTTTTACAACGCTGCTGGTACAGGCCAGTACCGAAAATTCAGAAAAAATGGCGGCGGAATTGGGCAAGGGCTACAGCAAGGAAATCCTTAATCGCTATATGACGCTTACGGATAATGCCCTCAAAAGCCATCCCGATAAAAAAATAGACTTTGTTCTGTGGCCTGAAACTGCTTTCCCCGCCTTGCTGGGCGAACAATTCAAATTCAACGCATTACCGCAAGCGTTGACCGAATTTCTTCATGAACGGCAACTGCCGCTGATTACCGGGGCGTACAGTGTTGACGAATCCTCCCGATTGATTACCAATTCCCTGTTTGTATTGAACAAGGACGGGGACATCGTGCCGCCCCATTACAGCAAGACCATCTTGCTAGCCTTCGGCGAATACATACCAGGTGAACAATGGTTCCCGAAAATCCGCGACTGGCTGCCGGATACCGGTCATTTTTCCAGGGGCTCAGGCCCAACCCGCTTGTTAAAGTGGAACGGCTATAAAATGGGGGCGCAAATCTGTTATGAAAGCCTGTTCCCCGGCTTTTCGCGGGCGCTGGCGCAATTGGGCGCGCAGTTCATCGTCAATGTCACCAATGATTCCTGGTACGGCGCTTGGCAAGAACCCTACCAACACATGTACATGACACTGGCGCGAGGCGTGGAATTTCGACGACCGGTGTTACGGGTCACCAATACCGGCGTGTCCACGGTATCAGTGGCGTCGGGAGATATCATGGAACAATCGCCGGTACACCAACCCTGGACGGGATTATATCAAGTTCCTTATCTTGAAAATCCGCCGGTGACTTTCTACCAAAGCTGGTTTTGGCTGGTGCCTTGTTTGCTTTGGGGCGCTTTGTTGGTATTGCTCGTCATGGGTTTTAAAAAGCGTGAGACATTGCATTGATCAAGCTAAAGCAACACACATAAAATATTGCCCTTATAATAAAGTTGCCACAGGTTCACAGATTACAAAGTTTAATCGGTGAATCTGTGGCAGTTGTGTTTTACAAGTTACCTAAATATGCTCTCGCAGTACCTAACGTAAAACACAACAATCTGTTATCATTTCGCCGCTTTTATTCATACTTACTCAAGGACTATCCATGTCAGAATTCAACAACGTAACCGTCGTCAAAAAAGCCAATGTTTACTTCGGCGGCAATGTCAGCAGCCGCACCATCCGTTTCGCCGACGGCTCGTCAAAAACGCTGGGCTTTATGTTGCCGGGCGAATATACCTTCAACACCGCCGATAAAGAATTGATGGACATTTTGGCAGGTAATCTTGATGTGTTATTGCCGGAAACCGACGAATGGCAGCCCGTAACCGGCGGCGAGTCGTTTTATGTCCCCGCCGATTCGGCCTTCACGGTAAAAGTTAACACTCCTACCGATTATTGCTGCTCGTTTATCAAATAAGGGCATGGACAGAGTCGCCATCTTTGTCGATGTGCAGAATATTTATTACACCACCCGGCAAAGCTACCAGCGGCATTTTAATTACAGCGCCTTCTGGACGCAGGCGACCGCCGGCAGAGCAGTGGTTGCAGCGTTCGCTTACGCCATAGACAAAGGAGACAGCAAGCAGCTAGGCTTCCAAAACATACTTAAGCAGATCGGTTTTGAGGTCAAGCTGAAACCATACATCCAGCGTAGCGATGGTTCCGCGAAAGGCGATTGGGATGTGGGCATTACCCTGGATGTTATCGAATATGCAGCTAAATCCGATGTTATTATTCTGCTATCAGGGGATGGCGACTTTGATTTGCTCCTGAATAAAGTCCATGACAACTACCAAGTCACCACCGAAGTCTATGGCGTACCGGCATTGACCGCGCCGTCCCTGATTAACGCCGCCGATCGCTTTATTGCGATAGACGCCAAGTTGCTGTTGTACTCCCCAGCCTCACTACCCACAGTTAACCAGGAGTGCCGACTTTAACCGTTGCTATCAACGATTAATTAATAGGTAACCTTGCCCCGTTCGGTTCCCAAATCAGCACGACATTGCCTTAACATCACATCAACGGTAGTATCTGGCTCAGTATCTTGCCGTTTGTCGCCAGGATCTGCTTAGGGAATATACCGTCATTGCCTTGAAAATCGGTCACGGTAGCACCCGCTTCCATGGCGATTAACGCGCCCGCCGCAACATCATACAGATTTAATTCCTGCTCCCAAAAAGCGTCAACCTGACCGTCCGCAACCAGGCATAAATCCACCGCCGCCGAACCGAAACGCCGCTGTCCCGTGGTGTTTTGCGCGATCCGTCCAAAACGTTGCAAATTATTGTCTTCCAGGTAAGAACGCAAACAGGCGAATCCGGTAGCGACCATCGCGTCAGCTAAGCTGCTTTCAGAGGAAACCCGGATAGGCTGACCGTTTTTCCAGGCGCCTTTGCCCCGCTCTGCACAATAGTAGTCGTTCAAAGCCGGGGCGTAAACCGCGCCGATTATGAGTTCCTGGTCAATTTCCAGGGCGACGCTGATGGCCCAAAAGTATTGGCCTCGTGAAAACGAATGGGTGCCGTCGATAGGATCGACTATCCACCGGTTGGTCTGGTTGGCGCTTTGCCCGCTTTCTTCGCCCCAAAAACCGTATTCCGGGTATTTTTTGGTCAACGTCTCTTTTAAAAAGTCCTCCACTGCCACATCGGCGGCGGTGACAAAGTCGCGCGGGCTTTTTTTGCTGACTTCGACATTTTTTATGTCCTTAAAATAAGCCAATGCAATAGATCCTGCTTCACGGACTACATCTTCAAGAACAGCAAGCGAAATGGACATTTAGGGTAACCTTATGAGTCAAAAGAGATCAATTATACGGCAAGGCCTTGCGAGTCGTTGAAAATGAATACGAATCACGATTGCGCTAATAACCACCCAATGTTGCGAAAAATATCCGCAAACATGGCTTTTGTCAGCCGTTTAGTCTGCACGTTATAGCGACTGGTATGGTAAGAGTCAATAAGTGTGCGTCCGCCGGGCAATGCGTGCTGTGCATTATGAGCAAAGGCCGCACTACTAAGTTTTAAATTACAGGCTTTTAACACCGCCTGGTGAGCGACCGTTCCCAGCGCCAATATCACCGCGTGTTCCGGCAGCGTTTTTAACTCGGCGGCCAAAAACGAGTTGCACTGATTTATTTCAGCCCCTATCGGTTTATTTTGGGGCGGCAGGCATTTAACGGCATTGGTGATACGACACAACTTAAGTTCCAAGCCATCTGCCAACGCAACCGACTCGGCCTGATTACTGTAACCAAACTCATAAAGCGCGTCATAAAGCAGCAGCCCGGCATAATCGCCGGTAAATGGCCGTCCCGTTGCGTTAGCCCCATGCATGCCGGGAGCCAAGCCCACAATCAGTAATTTGGGATTTTTATCGCCAAAAGGCGCAACCGGACGGGCGTGGTAATCCGGGTGTTTTTTTTTAACGTCACACAAAAAAGCATCCAGGCGTTCACACTGACGGCAATCTTTGTCGAATATTTCTTTTGAATACATGTTGTTATGAGGGTCAAGGTTCCAGGCTGGAAACCGCTCCCGGAAGGTATTAGTAAGTAAGCAGCGCCTGCACGGTAATCTATAATCGAATATAAAACAAGCGCCTGAGCGCTGAATCCACCCATAAACCCTCCAATGCCGGACATCTAAAAAGTTGATGGAATGCTGCAATTAATGGATAATGCACCGTTTTCAAACGTATTTATAGTGTTTTATTATGCAAATTACCATGCTTAAAGCAAAGTTACACCGAGCCACAGTGTCTCGTTCAGAATTGGGCTATGAGGGTTCTTGCGCGATTGACGGCACTATTCTTGACTTATCAGGCATCAGGGAATACGAGCAAATCCAGATTTACAACATCAACAACGGCGCCCGTTTTACGACTTACGCCATACGCGCGGAAAACGGTTCCGGCGTGTTTTCGGTTAACGGCGCAGCCGCCCGGTTGGCCTGCCCCGGCGACCTGATTATTGTTTGCGCGTACACCAGTTTAGATCAAAAAGAAGCCGATCAGCATAAGCCTACGCTGATTTACTTTAATGAAAAAAATGAAGTGTTACGTCAGTCCTCGTCTATTCCTGTTCAGGTTGCCTAAACTGCCGTTCTGATAGTCGTCAACTTAAGACATTTCACCACGAAGACACGAAGAG
>PMJA01000191.1 GCA_003158415.1 Methylobacter sp. | reverse complement strand
AAATCATGATCAGGAAATCCAAGCCTGCGCATATTCGTAACGTCAAATCCAAAGCCAATAAAACAAATTTTATCTGCCCATGCAATCATTTCTTTTGCCTTTTCAAACTGCACATCGTTTGCCTCTCTGTCCTCAGGAATTACTCGAATGCAAGCGGCAACATCTGTTAAATTAGCTGGCTTTGCTCCATACGCTCTTACGTCTAAATCTTGCAAGTTGCCATAAACATGAACTATTTCAATAGCTTTTCGTAACTTGCTTGCTTCCTTATAATCAATGCCATAAGAATTTTCCAAGACGGTCTGAAAATATTGCTCTATAACTCTGTCATAGTTAAACGAAATAATCTTAAGCTGATTATTTTGAAATTCCGCCGTTGGAACATCGCCCACCATAAGATTCCATAAATATTGCAGCCAATGATCTTCTTTAGATTTAATTAGGCTTTCAATAGATTCACACCTCATTAATTGATCGGCTATTGCTAATTTTCCACAATCTGCATACGTTCCAAAACCTCTGTAAGCAGGATTAAAACCACCATTTGAATTTCCTATCCGGTCATCTCCCCTTTTCGCAAGAAACGCATCGATAGAATTCAGCTGTGATGCCTCGAAATGATGGCAAAATAACTCAATTTCTGTTGAATGAATCCCAATATTTTTCAAATTCCCCAGTTCATATCGATCACACAGTTCTTCTCTTAAGGCATACCCGGTTGGATACCCATAAGGAACACTCGCGCCTGCACCAACAATTAACAATGTTTTGGCTTCAATCATAAATCTAAAAAGTCATAGCTGTGCGAAGGAAGCGCAGCAATCGCATGGCAGGACGAATAAGCCATAGCGTCAAAGTAAAAAAGCAGAATCAACATCTCTTGAGCCGTGCAAGATGCGTATAATTTCAATAGCATCAAAGCGTATCTGCTTTTTCATTATGCTGATCGGTTAGAAGCTTGCCCGGTTTCAGCCAATAAATTATCGACAAAATTCTGGTCAAAAATCGTATAACAACCCGTATCTAACTCATCGATACCACTTTTCACATCGGCGCGCAGATTGTTTAATTTTTGCCGCTGCACAGCCTCACGACCTTGTAGCAAACGCAATGCTTCACAAATAACTTCGGTTGCGCAAAGATATGAACCGGTTTTAACTTGCTCTTCAACCCAAGTGTCTAAATCGGGAGTGAGTGAAATATTCATTGTTGACCTCTTGAGTAGCCTAATTTGTTATACGATAGCGTAATATTATTGGTTCATGTCAATGTCATTATGATTGCCGACACAACGCAATTTAGCTACAGTTCCCTCTATCTCAAATGATATTTTGTAATTATNNGAATAAGGCGACTTATCTGCATCAACGTCATGCTCCATAATATAAATAATCGTCAAGCCGTAGTTATCAAAGGATTTCTTTAGTAACCAGCGACTGACAGGCATCATCATTTTATTCAGTGGATTGCTAAATCTATCGTTTTCAATTAAATCGCCCATTTTGCTATAAGCGGATTTTATTGTTTCTTGGCAATCTCTTAGAAAATCCGTAAGCGTTTCATCGGCATCGATAATAGCCGCTGTATCATTTTTCTTTATGGATTTTACTAACTGTTTTGATTCAAAATAAAGCGCCGAAGATTGCATCACAATAGAACCCAACGAAGCTGTTGAATCCATAAGATGCACCGCAACCGCTTTACTTAATGTCTCTGTTTCTGAACCGATTAGGCTAATATATTGCTGTGTTGTGACACTCATCTAATTTTCCTTAACGTCTTACAAAATAAGCATCACAGTCTCAACGGATGCACGGTAATACTCCCCCGCCCATCCTCAACAATCTCATCATCGCTGATCTTAAAGTTACCCAGTTTCATAGTCAGATAGCGGTCGAAATAATCTTTCAGGCCTTTTTCTACCGACGGATCAAAGTCGGGTTTAACGGTGTGGGTGGTTCCCCATTTGGTGGAGACCACTTTGCCGTTTACCACTACCAGTTGGCCATCTTTAAACACATAATCGGGTTTTTCAAACATAAGCTGGCGGTCAGCGTTATCGGTGTAGACGGTGATGTCCGCCCAATTGCCTGCGCTTAAGCCGCCCCGGTCTTTTAAGCCGATTAATTTTGCAGCGCCGGCGCGGGTCATGATGGCGATTTCCTGTAGCGTGTATTCGCGCTCTATGGAGGCCAGCGTGGTCATCTTTTGGGCTTCAGGATGGATGGTCGCTAACATGTCGTTACGGAAACTTCTGTCCATTAACAAACGTATCAAATGCGGGTAACAGGTAAACGGCGCGCCATTCGGGTGGTCGGTCGTCAGAAATATCCGCCACGGATCGTTGACCAGCAAAAAGGTTTCCAGGCCGATGGCCCATTGCAGCGCATTGACGAAATTTTGATCTTTGTATTTGAACGGCACCACGCCGCAACCGGCATCGCATTCAATATCCATCGTCACCCATTTATTGGGGCTGGCGTGTTTATGATTGGCGTATTGGCGCATGCTGTCGCCGGAAGCCGTAACGGTTTGGCCGAACAGAATTTGCCCGACATCGATGGTGATATTTTTGTTTTTATTGATGGCTTCAGCGATTTGCGCCGCGCCGGATGAAAACTTGAAATCGCCTTCGGTGCCGTAACTGTGGAACTGAATATGCGTCAAATGCATGGGCAGGCCGCCGATGCCTTGTATGGTGTCCAGCGTCGTTTGCATATTGCCCGGCACGCCCAGGTTACAGCCGTGAACATGCAAGGGATGCGGCACGCCGATTTCCTTGACCGCCGTTGCCAACACCCGCAAAATGTCGCGCGGCGTGACGCCGTAATGAACGTTTTGCTCGTCCAGATCCAGTTTGCGCTGGTTGAATTTGAAAGCATTAATGCCACCAGGATTAACCACTTTTACGCCGATGGCTTTGGCCGAGTGCATCGTCCAGGCCACATAATCATTAATGGCTTTCTGGTCTTTTTTAGCCGTCAACAGTCGCAGCAAATAATCATCGCTGCCCATCATGACGTAACCGCCTTTATCCAGTATAGGAATATCGGCCATTTCCATGTGCGCCTGCCGCGCGTTAATCGGCAATAACGCAGGCTCGAAACCGGCGGTATAGCCCATTTCCGCATAACGGTAGCCGGTGACAAAGGTGCTGGGCATGGCGTGACCGCAACCAGAACGGGTAATGTCGCTGCGGTGTACGGGATCTTGCCGGTGATCTTCCGGCAACAAAGTCCGGGCGATATTGCCTTTGCCGCCGCCGATATGGGTGTGCATATCAATCGCGCCGGACATGACGACTTTGCCCTTTAAATCGTAGTCCTTATCGACCTGAAAATCGCCTGCGGGCTTGTCGATGATATGCCCGTCCTGTATGTAAATATCGTGCTGCTGTCCGTCAATGCCGCTGGCTGGATCGTAGACAGTACCACCCGTTAATTTAATCAACATATTGAATCCTTATTCATTTTGTAGCGTGTGTTTGCGATGCTTGCCATTCTGCAAACGAAGCCGTAGGAAAAGACAAAATGCGCCATTGTAAAGTTAGTGTTCAGATAATACTTCAATGGTTTTACGCAGTGCCGTGATTATGAAATCTTTCCTTGAATCTTCCTGCGTGGCATAGTCAAATTGCATTAACTCCAAAACTGGAATCGATGCGAAAGCATACTGTTTGTATGCTTGGAGTTGATAAATAGCTGCAATTTGCTGTGACATTTTTACGGTATTTCCTGCTTCATTTATCCCAGAGGCAATGCAAACCATTTTATGAAATGCCTCATATAATTTCTGTTCTTGTTCACGACTTCTTTGATCTATCCACTTGAAAAAACCAGCAACAAAGGCGATGGCGGTTCCACAAATAGTGATTAAGGGTAGATATTTCAAAGCTTCTTCCATATTAAAGTCCTATTCCACTAAAGCTTGTTCAATGGCATTCAGTACCTCAGCCGTACTGGGTAACCCGGAATCGCGCAACTTTTTCAAGCGGATAGCGACCACGTTATCCATGCGGTAGGCGTGACCGGCATGATCGATGCCCGGCGTACCGACGGGAATAAACACATCCGGCTCTTTCGAAAAAGTCATGCCCGAACGTCCCACCACAATAGTCGGCAAAGACGTTGTCGGCGGTACGGCTGTGACGTTAAACGCCTGCACCCAGACCAGGGCATCGGCCTCGCCGTTTGCCAATAATAGCTTGGTATCGTTTAAAAATGGGTCATATTCCGGATAGCCGCTGCTAAAGCGGGTACGCGCCGGATAACCGGTCGTCCAACCGCACACCTGATTTGCCGTTTGATCGCCTTCCTTGCCCGCCAGCGGCAAGCCGGAGCAACGGGTATTTTGATCATTAATATCCTTAACCATTTCCGACAGTGTTTGCACGGTTAACTCGGCTTGGCCGTAAGCCAGCGCGCCCGCAGCCCAAGTGACGACACTATACTTGGCGGCTTTGAATTTATCGGCTATTGCCTGCAAGTCCGCGACCGCTATGCCGCAAACGGACGTCGCGCGTATCGGCTGGCCTTTAACCAACGCTCTCAATACGGCAACCACTTCCGGTAAGTCTTCGGTTGCGCAAGCCAAGACCTGCGCTTTTTGACCGGCAGGCGACGTGGACGCATCGCCCGACGGCGCTTTACCCAGATAAATCACCTCACGATGGCTGGTGTCATCCAGAAACATCGCTTCTTTATTCCACAGATAGCGCTCGAAAAAACGCGGCGCAAAGGCTTCCAAATCGGTGCCGACTACCAGCAACAAATCGCAGCGGTTTTTAACTTCCGCCAGCGTGGTGTTCATCCAGCCGGAATCTTGCAGCGCCAAAAAGTTATTACGGGCGCCGGTGAAATTCATATTATCCACCACCGCGCCTGCGCGATCCGCCAACGCCAGCAAACCCCGCATGCCGTTGACATCGGTGGCGCAACCGCCGATTACCGGTAAGCGCGTGTCTTTTAATAAAGCCGCCGCCTGGGCTACGGCAACGTCCAGACTGACTTGCTTGCCGTCCACCCTGGGACTTAAGTCGGTAATGGCCTGTTCAAATGCAGGCGTATTCACCGCGCAGCCGTTTGCCGTCACTTTCAGCGCTACGCCATCCACCCTAATGGTCAGATCATCCGTGCCTATACCGCAAAAAGGACTCGGTACTTCAGTTATCTCAGTCATTGTGCTGTCCTATTATTATAGTAAGTTCGCTCACCGGGCATTCATGCAAACACCTTACCCCCGTGACGGTGTGGCGATATTCTAACCCTAATTGACGGCACTGTCTCGATAAACGGCCGCATTCAGCGACGCAGAATGTGGACACGATTGCTTGAATACGAGCCATTTGTATCAGTAAGCGGCTTAACCGGAACAACTCACTCCTGCCGCCGGGCCAGCGGTAATTTGATGGTAAATGTAGTCCCTAAGCCTACGTTGCTCTCGACATCACACGATCCGGAATATTTTGTGATGTAATCTCGCGCTTCATAAACGCCTATGCCCATGCCCGCATTGCCTTTGGTGGTGTCAAACGGTTTAAACAAGCGTTCGGCGATAAACTTGTTGTCCATGCCGACACCGTTATCGATCACCTTGATTATTGCCAAATGTTCATCCGTGCTTAATTCCAGGCACACATAGCCATGATCAGCCGTGGCCTCTTGCGCATTTTGCACCAGATGACCCAAAATGGCCGTCATTTTTTCCTTTTCCCCTAATACTTCACAGACGTCCAGATTGAGCGCCAGTTGCGGGGTGGGTTTATTACCGACTTGCTGTATAGCGACATCCCTGATAACCTCGACTAGGTTAATAATCATCTTGTTATCGGTTTTTACCAGCCCCTTTTTCAGCTGGCTGAGGAGATGCTCTATCTTATAAACCACATTTTCCAGCGTTGCGATAGAATCGTCGATAAATTCCGGATTGTATTTGTGTTTTTCTGCATTTTTTACAATCAGGGAGACTTGCGCGACCAGGTTTTTCAGGTCATGAACAAGAAAAGCCGAAAGCCGGTTATAAGTCTCGAACTGGCGTGACCGGGACAGGGCGTCACTGGCATGACTAAGCGCCAAGGCGTTAGTCAATTGCATCCCGACTGTTTTTAATATGTCGTGATCTTCCCATATCAGTTGCCGGGGCGCTTTGGCTTTGCTTAATACCACAAAAGCCTCTATTTCATTTTGTCGAAACAACGGGATAATCAAACAGATATGATTTTGCCGGGCACGCCATTGTGTTAAATCAACCTCGGCATAAACTTCAGGGCTATTAGAAAATTCAACAAAATCGATCACCCAACGTTTTTTTAACATGAATTGTATTAAAGACACATCGGCCTTGATCAACTGCGGCGGATAAAATCCCAAGTCATTTTCTTCGGCCAAATAATAATCACCCTGCCCATTTTTCAGCCATAAAGCACCGCCTGCACAATCGGCCAGTTCCATCAGGGATTTAATGATAAAGCCTGATAACTCGGTAATCGAATCCAGTTGGGCTATGGTTTTGCTGAGTTTGACCCACTCCTCCCGGTAATCATAATGGTAGTGAAAAAAATATTTGTTAAAATAAACTTTTGTCCTTGCTCTGACCCTGCCTGAAACAAATAAAACAAACAGCAATAATACGGCTAAAAAGATGAAGATTATCTGGGCAATTTCTCCCCAATTACCGCCGTAATCCCTGATATAAAAACCGGCCAGCGACATCAAAATAAGATACAGCCCCGAACCCAACAGCACGGTGGTATGAAACACTATTTTTCTTGGAGTGGAAGCTCTGGCGATGCCGTCAGTTTGTAAGCGGCGTATAGAAACAGCTAATAAAGGCGCTATCAAAGCGTTAATAAATCCCCGAGAATTCCACAGTAAGGAATCAATCTGTTCAAACAACAGCGATTTACTATAAACAATAAAATCAACAGTAAATAACGCACCTAGACCCAGGCATAAAAATTTAATGCGCCAGTGTAAATTTAGCGTTGCATTGCGATACAGTTGTTCCACCAGCACCAGGCCGATGACGGCGAAAACAACATGAGCAAAAAGGCGCAGATCCTGCCCCAGTAATTGCTGGATTTGATAACGTAAATCGCCGAAGATTTCCAGGGCAAAAACAAACCCCATTACCAGTATCAGGCCATTTGCGAGCCTGGATTTAAACAGTAATGAATAGTTATTATCAAATTGTTGACGCGAGATAAATGTGCTTAATAAAAGAAACCAAGCCGCATCGCGTAAGGTTTCTAAAGACAGGATCGCTGACGTGAATAATTCATCGTTACGGATTAAAAAAGCGGCATAAGCAGACCAAGCCAACGAAAAACCTATCGCTGTCATTAAAGGCAGCGCAACCGGGTTCTTTTTAATGCCCTGCAGCGATAAGGCCAGCAAAAACAAATTGGCTACGGCGGCTGTTAAATAACTATAATAGCTGTAGTTTTCCATAAAATTCATCTAGTTCTCTTGAACGTAATTATCTGCGCAGGATAGTAAATAATACAACAAGTTTGGAAAAGACCATTGCAAGGCTGTCATGATTAAAAATACTATCCCTAGAATTACCGGCTACCGACAACTGAAAAAATTGCGTACTGCATTGGCGATTTCGCAGGGTACGAAATTATTATCAACCCTACAGCAAGAAGCGGAAGGAACCGTTTCGCATGATCAGACCAAACGCGTGACTTATTTGACAGGGCTTTTTTCGCGCATTCACCGGGAAATGTTTCAGGATTGGAAGGAACAACCCTCTGTCAGTCATCGTCCGGGCACCATGACTGACGCAGACAAACGGAAAGTATTTCGTGAAACCATAGAACGTCTGGTTCTGGATGGCGATGATAATAGGGATACCGCCATTTTCGATAATAACGGCTTTGTTATCAAAACTGAAAATATTGCCGAAAGGCTGGGCAACTTTTACCAAAAAATGCGCGAGGTTAGACCCTTTACTTACGGCAATCGATTAACGCTGGATTTTTTTATAACCGTGCTCGGCAAATTACCGGCCATCAAAAGCGTTTATGAGCAGGGCATCGATTTTAGGCGAATTGACACCTGTGACGCTGTCGCCTTGCATAATCCCGACAGTACGCTCAGGGAAATCACCCTGGCCTTTGAACACGCACTCAATCCAACTCGCAGTAAAAGCCTGCAAAACAAAGCCAATGCTTACGGCAAGTGGCCGGAAAACAAAGTATTTATATCAGGCATTCCTTTTTTATCGCATAAAACCGATGACGGCATAACCTGTCTGGTTTCGGTGACTGGCGGCTTAGTGCCGCTGAACAGCATTAAAAAAGAACTTTTTATAGCCGGTAAGCATCTAGCCGATTATCCGCTGTGCGCTGCTGAAAACGTGATCGGTTATTTGCCCGGCACGGAAGATGTGCGGCGCTCCGGGAGTTATGAAATCGACGGCATCAGCATCGCTGAAGATGGTGCGGCGCCCTTGTTTTGCCTGGATGTTAACATGTTGACAGGGCTGCGCTCACCCGGTCACACCGAGCTGGTGGAACTGCTTAAACAATGTCAGGGCGGNNCGCAGATCTTTGATTTGGTAAAAAATACAGGTCTTAAAGACACTCTCATAGCGGCTGCCGATGGCGATACCCGATTGGAGCGCGCAGTGGAAATCGCCTTTGAGCGGCTGAGTAAAATCATAAAAAAACTGGATGAGGCTAAAGAACAGCTCTTCGAAGGCAAAACATCCGATACACAGCCGCAATTATTCATGTCTATGGGCGGCGCGGGGTCAGGCAAAACAGCGGTTGAAGAAGTTGCCCAGGCGCACTGCGGGGATAATTTTGTCATCGCCTCATTGGATGAATTCCGTAAAAAAAGCGACCTGTACAAAGTGCTGACCGCCGCCAGCCATCATAGCGACGATTATGTTTATGTGGAACCGTTTGCAAACAGGTTACGGGATTCCGTCGCCGATTACGCCAAGAAAAACCACATCCATCTACTTTACGATGGCACGGGCATTCCCTATCAGCCCCGTTATTCAACCATCGTCGAACAATTCAAGGAATACGGTTTTCATACCCAAATAACGGCGGTCGATGCTTTTATTGTTAAACCAATAGGCCGTGAATATGAATTAATCCGCTCCACTGTTATCACCACCGTCAAGCAACGTTTTGAAACCACCGGGCGGGCGCTGCCGTGGGTGGTTACGGTAGACAAACATATCCGTGCGCCCCGGTCATTCCTCAATGCGCTGGATCATCAAAAACTGGACAAGATTGCGCTGTTCGCCAACGACGGCGAAAAAGACCGCCACTATCTGGTTGCCGAAAGTTTTTCTTTTTCTGACCAGGATGTTCGTGCGCTGCAACAGCACCAACTCTCAGGCACGCTTAAGACGTACTTGGAAGCGCTGAGCAGAAACCATGACGATTCCATTTTAAAAAATCTGGCTCAGGGCAATGAACTTAAGCTGGATGCGTTGATAAACAGAAATCCGCTGTTTGCCGAAATTAATGTCGCCTTCCAGACCTATCACAGCGGCGCAGATCATCGGGTATTGGTGATTTATAACGCGCGGCGCATGGTCGATTTTGTGGAAAAAAGGCAATTAAACCCCAATGCATCAGGCGAGGAAGGCTTGTTACATAAACCCGAAGCGCTGGCCTTTCATATCGATCCCTATACCAAAGACCCCTGGATGACCCGGTTACAGGAATAGCCTTTATACGCAGCTAATTTGTTTTGTCCATACCCGAATATTGGAGAGAAAATAATGAACACCGCAGAAAAACTGCAACAAAAATACACGTATGCTGATTATGCTCTGTGGCCTGACGATGAACGCTGGGAGTTGATAGACGGCGTAGCCTACGCCATGACCGGCCCCGTGCGCATACACCAGGAAATTGTGACGGAATTGGGTCGACAGGTCGGCAATTACCTGCAAGGTAAGCCCTGTAAAGTTTATGTCGCCCCCTTCGACATACGTCTGCCACGCACAGATGAAGCCGACGCCAAAGTGGAAACAGTGGTGCAACCTGACCTGAGCATCATTTGCGATCAATCCAAACTGGACAAGCCGGGCTGCCGGGGCGCCCCGGATTGGATAATCGAAGTGCTGTCCCCGTCCACCGCGCTGAAAGACATGAACACCAAGCGCAGCCTATACGAGCGGCATGGTGTAAAGGAATACTGGATTATCCACCCGGAAGAGCGTTGGCTGATGGTGTATACGCTGGATGCGCAAGGCAGGTACGGACAGCCAGGCGTGTTCGGCATGGACGAACCCACTGCGGTGCAACTATTCCCCGATCTTAGTGTTGATTGGTCGTTTATGGTCGGCATTTAGGATACGCTGTGAATGCTTGAAAAATGGTATGCATAGCGTATCTGCTCGTTTCCATTTGAAACTCTTCTTAAAAGTAATTACAATGTAATTGTTATACTTAAAGAGCACAGAGGAGTCCTTGTGGCGCATTTAATCAAAATAGGAAATTCTCAAGGAATCAGGATTCCGCAACCTCTTATTAAACAAGCAGGTCTTCAAGACAAGGAATTTGAAATTCAAGTCGTCGATAATGGCTTATTAATCACCCCTATAAAAAAAACAAGAAAAGGCTGGGCGGAGCAGTTTAAAAACATTACGGCTTCTCAAATTGAGCACGATTTTAATGAAACCAACAGCAATCTTGATCATAGTGCAGAACTTGCCACCGGAGAAACCTGGGAATGGTAGTTAATCGATTCGACGTTTATCTCATCGAACTTGACCCAACGATTGGCAGTGAAATTAAAAAAACAAGGCCCTGTGTCATTGTTTCACCCAATGAAATGAATTGCCTGAAAACCGTTTTAATCGCCCCCATGACTACAAGTGGGTTTCATGCGCCCTCAAGAGTTGAGCTTCAGTTTCAAGATAAGACTGGCCTTGTTGTACTGGATCAATTAAAGTCGGTCGACAAATCCAGGTTGGTTAAAAAACTGGGAACAATAGATACGAAGACACAAAAAATAATTACCTCAACCTTGGTCAATATTTTTGAGATGTAAATATAAAATAGAGCTGTCGGGCAAGCTGTTTATGCCCGACATTCCCATGCGTCAATATGGCGGCGAATTTCGGATTACCCACCCCCGATCCATTAGCGGATGCAGAAATATCGGGAAACGAAAAGAAGTTGCCCGACCCGGCTTAATATTTCCTGATTAGAAAGATTCTTCAGCTTGGCGAAGCCAGCATGC
>PMJA01000185.1:7878-12406 GCA_003158415.1 Methylobacter sp. | reverse complement strand
GACGAAGCCGATCGCATGCTCGACCTGGGCTTTGCCGACGAGTTGGCACAGCTGCTGGCATTGCTGCCCGGCCAGCGACAAAACCTGTTTTTCTCGGCCACCTTCAGCCCGGCCGTGCGAGCTCTGGCGCAGACGCTGCTGGTGGATGCCGTGCGGGTCGAGGTGGATGCTGCCCAGCAGCAGCCGGTGGAAATCATCCAGCGCGCCATCGCCGTGGACGCAGGCAAACGCACCCAGCTGCTGCGCCACCTGATCAAGCAACACAGTTGGCCGCGCACGCTGGTGTTTGTCGCCACCAAATTCGCCGCCGAGATCGTCGCCGACAAGCTGCGCAAGGGCGGGTTGACGGCCGAGCCGTTTCACGGCGAACTCAGCCAGGGCAAGCGCACCCAGGTGCTGACCGACTTCAAGGCCGAGCGCCTACAGGTGGTGGTGGCCACCGATGTGGCGGCGCGCGGGCTGGATATTAAAGAACTGCAAGCGGTGATTAATTACGACCTGCCCTGGGATCCTGAAATCTACGTACACCGGATCGGGCGCACCGGACGTGCAGGACTGAAGGGTTTGGCGCTTAGTTTGTGTACGCAAGCGGAATTAAATCGGGTTAAAGCCATTGAAGACTATCAATCGGTCACTGCCCGGTGGGACGAAATAGCGCCGTTTCAGATGAGTTATGAACTCCGGTTTGAGCCGCCGATGGTGACCTTGTGGATAGATGGCGGGCGTAAGGATAAGGTGCGTCCGGGCGATATATTGGGCGCTTTAACCGGCGATGCTGGGATTGCAGGCTCCGAAGTCGGCCAAATCGATATTTTTGATGCGCATGCTTATGTTGCTATCAAGCAAGCCAGTGTCGATAAGGCGCTGGCCTGTTTGAAAAACGGAAAAATAAAGGGTCGCAGTTTTATGGTGCGTAAGTCGCAATGGGGGTGAGCCGTATTTTATAAATAACCGTCCAGTGCCGCCTGTTGTTTTTCCAGCAATTGTTTGATGCCCAGGCCAGCCAGTTCCAACATCGCATCCAGCTCTTCTTTTCTGAACGCATGGCCCTCAGCTGTGCCTTGAACTTCAATAAAAGCAGCGGCGTCATTCATCACCACATTCATATCGGTTTCGGCATTGCTGTCTTCGGCATAATCCAGATCCAGCACCGCCACGCCGTTATAAATGCCGACGGATACCGACGCGACCTGCCCGTGTAGCGGGTTGGTTTTGATCTGTTTGCGTTTGAGCATTTTTTCTATCGCCAGCGACAAGGCAACGAAGCCGCCGGTAATGGCCGCAGTGCGCGTGCCGCCATCGGCTTGCAGCACATCGCAATCGATGGTCACGGTATGCTCGCCCAATGCCTTCAAATCGACCGCAGCCCTTAGCGAGCGACCTATTAAACGCTGAATTTCCAAGGTGCGGCCACCCTGTTTGCCGTAAGCGGCTTCGCGGCCCATGCGGCTATGCGTTGAACGGGGCAACATGCCATATTCAGCGGTAACCCAGCCCTCGCCTTTGCCTTTAAGAAAGCGGGGGACGCTACGGTCAACACTGGCAGTGCAAAGCACCCGGGTATCGCCAAATTCGACCAGCACAGAGCCTTCGGCATGTTTGGTATAACCGCAGGTAAATTTTATATCCCTAAGTTGATCTGGATTACGTCCGCTAGGTCTCATGTGTGTTCCTAAAATAAAAACCGCATAGTATACCTGAATGGTCGGTTATTCGGTTTCATAAATCAGCCAAAAGATGCAAGACGCCTATTACAAAGGTTAGAATGGCAGTCTTTTAACCCCGACACTTTAACCGCCCAGGTGAATAATGATTAGAAGTATGACTGCTTATGCCGGCAATGAAGCCAGCATTGGAGACTTAACCCTAAACTGTGAATTACGTTCGGTTAACCACCGATACTGTGACATCACCCTGAAGCTCCCCGATCACTTGCGTTTTATGGAAACGGATCTGCGCGCCGTCCTTGCCGCAAAAATCANNCAGTCCTTTAACGTTAATATCGATGCCGTCACCGCCTTGCTGGCCGCTACCGACCAAATTGAAGAACACATGCTGGCGCCGTTGTCATTTTCAGCGCTGGATGTGTTGGCTTTTCCCGGCATTCAGCAAGAGCCGAGCACGGACAATAGTCATCTTAATGAGGAAATCACGCATCTAGTCAAACAAACGCTGGCGCAATTTTTGGAAGTTCGGGAGCGGGAAGGCGCGCAACTCAAAGTCTTGATAGAAGAGCGCTGCATAAAAATGCAAGGTTTTGTGGTTTTGGCAGGCCACCGTATGCCCGAAGTCCTGTTGCTGATCCGCAATAAATTAAAAGACCGGATTACCGAACTGGTCGTACAGCCGGACTTTGACCGTCTGGAACAGGAACTGGTTTTTCTAGCGCAAAAGCTGGATATTACCGAAGAACTGGATCGCCTGGATACCCATATTACCGAAGTATTGCGCGTACTTAAACAAAAAGACCCGGCAGGCCGACGGCTGGATTTTTTAATGCAGGAACTTAACCGCGAAGCCAACACCCTGGGTTCCAAATCGACCGACAAGGAAATGACGCAAATAGCCATCGAGCTTAAAGTGCTGATCGAGCAAATGCGAGAGCAGGTACAAAATATAGAGTAAAGTAACAGGCCGTATCATGCCGTGTTAATATTACATACAAGCCGCGAACCTAGCGGCTTTTTTGTGTCATACGATTGCACACCGTATCACTTAATTGCATAATTACCGTGTACCAGTAGCTTACTTGGTACATTTTTACTGGTACATACTCAGGCGGGCATCAGGTATGGCAAAATTAAGCGACATACAGATTAAAAGCTGGATAAGTAAAGGTGAGCGATTCGAGGGCAAAAGCGACGGTGACGGGCTTATTTTGAGTTACCGGAAAGATTTTTCCGTCCCTGTTTGGCGTTTCCGATATCGGTTTTCAGGAAAACAGCGCGTTATGAATATTGGCACTTATGGACAGTTGTCTTTGTCCGATGCGCGAAAGCTGGCTAAGGAACTCAACGCGCGTGTTGCTTTAGGCCATGACGTAGCCGCCGAAAAACAGGAACGAAAAGCCGACTCGGTAGCCAAGATAGAAGAGAAAAAGAACGCGTTCACCCCTGCTTGTACCGGTATTTTATTGTGTGTAGAGAAAGCAAGCTTGTTATGGCGACGTTCTGCGTCATGCTGACATCCTCCTTCTCTGTCGGCGCGGCGCAAGATCAATTCGCTGAAGGCGACAGACTGCTTGCCATCAATGGCGAAGAACTTGCCAAAAAATCTTTCTTTGCTATTACGGCATTGGCAACGGGAAAAACTGGAACCAAAGTCAAATTATTGGTCTCCACAGCTAACGATGAAACAAGAGAAGTTATAGCACGCTTGTCCAGCACCCAAGTTGAAAGCGTTTCAACCCGTTGGCAAACCTCTATTCCGGTGATTAAAATCGCTTTTTTCTCTTCTCAAACTAAATTTGACCTTGTCAATAGCCTTGAACGCCTCGCTCCTAGTCAAGCCGTTGTACTTGATCTTCGAGGAAATCCTGGAGGCGACTTTTATACCGCCTTGGAATGTGCAGATCTATTCATTCCAGAAGGCAAGCTGCTTGCCAGCGCGATAGGCAAAGACAAACAAACTCCCTACCGTAGTAGCGGCATAAGAAAATATCTTAAACTTAAACTATTTATTTGGCAGAATCATGGAACGGCCAGTGCCGCCGAAGTTTTCACAGCGGCATTGACTGAAAATAACAGAGCCGTTTCAATTGGCGAAAATAGCTATGGGAAAGGTACCAAGCAAAATATCATTGAGTTAAGTGATGGATCGGCCTTGATTCTAACGACTGAATATCTCGTAACACCCAATGGCGTCAAATATAACAGAATCGGCTTACAACCCACCCACAAACTAAAAACCTTTCTCCGCAACCCTTTAATTACCTTCAAAAAGTGATTGAACTGCTTAAACATCCATAAGAAGAATATAACAACTT
Organism: Methylobacter sp.; assembly: GCA_003158415.1. GTDB lineage: Bacteria > Pseudomonadota > Gammaproteobacteria > Methylococcales > Methylomonadaceae > Methylobacter_C. The sequence continues at coordinate 8,421 of PMJA01000185.1, read as the reverse complement.
GAAGATTTCGGCTTTAGCCGCTCCCACGATAAATCCTCTGTCCTTTGTACCGGCCGGATTATCCGTTGTGGCGTGATTTTCCTTATGAATATGAACTTGATCGATTGGCCATCGACGTCATCAACGGGTCGCCGCTGTTACGCGAGTGGGTGGACGACGCCCGCGCTACGCCCGAAGACCTGGAGCTGATTGCCCGCGGGGATGAGCAGGCTTGGGAAGAGGAGCGTTTGGGGTTTTTGCTGTACTCAAAATAAATAGTTAATACGAAGGAGAACCCCGCATGACCGAATCAATCCACATCAACTCACTTGATAGCGGTATTGCCGTTATTCATTCCAATAAGCTGGAAGAGCTCCATGATGTGGTGGAGTTCTGGCTGCGACAGCATCCGCTGGCTCCGCTGGAGAACGAAGTCTTCTTGGTGCAGAGCAATGGCATGGGGCAGTGGTTGAAACAAAATTTAGCCAAAAATACCTCATTAGGTATTGTTGCCGCTATACAAATGCAGTTGCCCTCGTTGTTCATCTGGAGCATTTATCGTGC
>PMJA01000185.1:0-7814 GCA_003158415.1 Methylobacter sp. | reverse complement strand
GATGGTTTGCGTAACGCCCAAGGCGCGATGCAGGCGATGCCGGAAACGCAGCGCTGGCAAGCCGCATTATGGCGGGAGGTGCTGGCGGATTTAGGCGATGATTGTAGGCCGTTTGCAAGCAGAGCATCGGTGCATGCGCAATTTATGACTCACATTGATACCTTGACGCAGCGGCCACCGGGCGTTCCGCGACGGATAATTTTGTTCGGCCTATCGTCCTTGCCGCAGCAGTCGCTTGAAGTGTTGACCAAGCTGGGCAAGTTTTGCCAGATTGTCTTGTTTGTCCACAACCCTTGCCAGCACTACTGGGCGGATATAATTGAAGATAAAGAACTGTTAAAAGCCGAACGGCGACGTCAAAATTATAAGCCGGGAATGACGTCATCATTGACCGCCGAAGAGCTTCATCTTTACGCCCCCCCTTTACTGGCGGCCTGGGGTAAACAGGGGCGTGATTATATACGCTTGCTGGATCAGTTCGATGAAACCCAATCCTATCAAAACTGGCATTGGCCGGAGAGCAAAATTGATCTTTTCGATGATTACGGCGAACCCGACCAGCGCAGTTTATTACAAAACCTCCAACAATCCATACTCGACTTGGAGCCGCTGCCTGCCGAGCCGGTATTGATGGTTCAAGCTGATGAATCGCTGGTGTTTCATATTGCACATAGCCCACAACGTGAAGTTGAAATTCTGCATGATCAATTGTTGGCGCGTTTTGAAGCGGCCCAACAAAATGGCGTTCCCCTCTATCCGCGTGATGTGATTGTAATGGTGCCGGACATCAATAGCTATGCGCCACATATCCGGGCCGTGTTCGGGCTGATCCAAGCCAATGATCCCCGCTATATACCCTACAGCTTGGCCGATCAACAACAACGCGGTCAAAATCCATTGTTGGTGGCGGTTGAGGCTTTGCTTAATCTACCTGAGTCACGTTTTACGGTCAGTGAGTTTCTCGGATTACTGGAGGTTCCGGCACTCAGAGAACGTTTTGCTATTGATGAAATCGCTATTCCAAAATTACATCAATGGGTTGAAAAAGCCGGAATCCGCTGGGGATTAAGCGCCGCACAACGTGCGCAATCCGTGAATATGCCCGCGAACCTGGACGCCAACACCTGGCAATTTGGCTTGCGCAGAATGTTGCTGGGTTATGCGGTTGGCGTCGGTGTGGCATTCAATGACATCGAACCCTATGAAGAAATTGGCGGATTGGATTCACAATGGTTGGGGGGGCTATCATTCCTTCTGGAAACGCTTGAGAAATACGCCCTCTTGCTAAGACACGAGCAAAACACGATAGACTGGCAACACAACCTGTCAGCGTTGTTGGAAGATTTTTTTATTGTCAGCAACGAGCGGGAGCGAAAAACGCTGGACATACTGACCGCCTCATTATCCAAATGGAGCGAGTGCTGTGAGCAAGCCGGTTTAACAGCCACCGACTTGATGCCTATCAACGTCGTGCGTGAGGCATGGCTCACTGGCGTCGATGAACCTTCCTTACACCAGCGTTTTCTGAGCGGCCGTGTCAATTTCTGTACATTGATGCCAATGCGGGCCATTCCCTTTCGGCAGATTTGCATGTTGGGCATGAACGATGGCGATTATCCTCGAAACCAGCAAGCGCATAGTTTTGATTTGATGAGCCAGAGCGGACATTATCGCCCAGGCGACCGCTCGCGTCGACAAGACGATCAATACCTATTCTTGGAGGCATTGCTGTCCGCAAGGCAACAGCTTTATATCAGCTGGGTAGGGCGCAGTATTCGCGACAATAGTGAGCGGCCGCCTTCCGTATTGATCAGTCAGTTACGCGATGTGCTGGCTCAGGGATGGGCTGTTACGGGCAAGCAATCATTATTGGAATCAATAACCATTGAACATCCGTTGCAACCGTTCAGTCAGGCCTATATCATGAAAAATCGTGATCCGCGACGCTTTACTTATGCACGGGAATGGTTTGAGCATTCAACTGCCGACCCGTTAACTGGCCAGTCAGTGGCTAATGTGGAAGAGCAGGCTTTCACGCTTTCACTGGAAGCGCTGGCCCGGTTTTTAAAATCGCCGGTAAAAACCTTCTGCAATCACACCCTCAAGCTTGGCTTTGATGAAGAAACGGTCACCGGTGAAGATAATGAACCGTTTGGTTTTAACCGTCTGCAATCCTATCTATCGAGCGAAACGTTGCTGCAAAGCTTGAACAGTGAAAATCCCAACGATGCTGAGGCATTTTTTTCACGGCAACAAACAGCGATGGCGCAGAAGGGCTTGCTTCCCTTCGGCGGTTTTGCCCAGGCGGCGTATGACGCCATTGCCGAGCCAGTCAAAATGGCGTGGCAGCACTATCAATTACTGCTTCCAGCATGGCCTGCCGAACTCGAAGCCCATGTTATTCAATTGCCATCTTTTGTGTTGTCTGATGGCGTCACGGTGTCTGTGACCGGCGACTTAAGCAATTTGCGGCGCAGCAGTCATCAGCAGAGCGATGGCTTAATTTATTTAACGGCACAGGCCTTGCTGAATAAGGACAAAACCATCAAATGCCCCAATTTGTTGTTGCATTGGGTGCAGCATCTGGCCGCTTGCGCGGATAAGCTGCCGGTTCGGACTTTAGTGGTAGCTTCAGATGGTATTATTGAAATTCCACCGATCGATCAATCCGATGCCTATGAACATCTAAGATCGCTGGTAGAGGCCTATTACCAAGGTATGCGGGCGGCGTTGCCGGTTGCCTGCAAAACCGCATTTGTCTGGTTAGCCGCATCGCCCGAAAAGGAAATGGAAAAAGCGATGGAAAAAGCCCGAACCCGATACGAAGGTGATGACTGGAATCCGGGAGAAGTGGATTACGATGCCTATCTGTCACGATTCTTCCCCAGCTTCGCCAGTTTAAACCAAACGGGTGACGGCGACGATTTTAGCTATTGGGCGAATAAGCTATACCGGCCCCTCTATGTCCAGATCAGGCAACACGAGCCTGCACAGGAGTCGCAAGCATGACTACATCTATCGCGTTAAATCCGGTTGATTTTCCCTTGTACGGCGTCCGTTTGATTGAAGCCAGCGCCGGGACGGGCAAGACCTATACTATCGCGGCGCTGTATGTGCGTCTGATACTGGGGCATCACCCGGATAAGGCCCTACAGGGACGCGAATTCTTGCCGACGGATATTTTGGTCGTAACCTTTACCGAGGCGGCCACCAAAGAATTGCGTGAACGGATTCGGGAACGTCTTAGTCAAGCTGCCCGTTTTTTTCGCGAGCAAGCCGTAGAAAGTGATGCGTTTCTGACCGCCATCCGCGATCATTATGACAGATCTGTCTGGTCGGCTTGCGCCCGGCGTCTGGAACTGGCCGCCAACTGGATGGACGAATCCGCTGTCTACACCATTCATAGTTGGTGTAACCGCATGTTGCAACAACACGCCTTTGATAGTGGCAGCCTGTTTCATCAGGAGGTCAATACCGATGATACCGAGCTTTTGAATGAAGTCGTCAGAGATTATTGGCGAAGTTTCTACTACGAAATTCCAAATAATGACCCGGCTTTTCAAGGACTGTATGCGCTATTTAAGCAACCCGATGACTTGCTCAAGGAAATTCGAACACTGCTCAATAACGCGGATCCCGTTGCGGAATGTTTGGCGCCTCATCAGGACATTAAAACAGTGATAAGGGTTGTTAATGCGTCCAGACTAGATAGGCTGCAAGAACTGAAACAGCCCTGGGGCCTATGGGCGCATGAGATTAAATCATTATTGGAAATTGCGGTTAAAAACAAAGTCCTGCCCGCCAAAAACTATAAATCGAATTATATTCAGGGTTGGATCGAAAAAATAATTGCCTGGAGCGCAGATCCCGCACAGGAAGTCCTCGACCTCGGCAAGGGCTTTGAAAGCTTGACGCCAGTCGGCATGGCAAACCTGGTTAACAAGGGCCAGACTCCGCCGGAACATCCAGGCTTTGAGGCGATCAGTACATTACCTTGGCAACTTACTGCTCTGCCGAGTTTAAAAGTGGAGCTGATCAAACACGCCATCCACTGGATCCGAAAACGTTACGACAGTGAAAAACAACGTCTGGCCCGCATGACCTTCGATGACATGCTGACGCGCCTTGATAAGGCGCTGCAAGGCGACAATGGTCAACGTCTGGCAAACGTGATTCGGCAGCAATACCCCATTGCATTAATTGACGAGTTTCAGGATACCGACCCTGTTCAATATCGCATTTTTTCCACTCTGTACCCTGCGCATACGGATGGCGAATCAGGCTGTTTTATGATTGGCGATCCAAAGCAGTCCATCTATTCGTTCCGGGGCGCCGATATTTATACTTATCTCAAGGCTCATCAGGATACGGTCGGGCGGCATTATACGCTGGGAACAAACTACCGATCCACCACCGCCTTGGTGGATGCTGTCAACCAGATGCTTCTGCAAGCGGATCAGCAACCCGAAGGGGCCTTTCGCTTCAAACGGGGGCATGACAATCCGTTACCGTTCATAGCCGTTAATGCTCAGGGTCGCGCTGAAGAGTGGGTTATCAATGGTTTATCGGCACCGGCCTTATCGATATGGCATAGTCAACCAACGGATCAAAATGGCGAACTAAAGCCAATCGGTATGCCGGAGTATCGCGAGAATATGGCGGAAGTGACGGCTAGCGAGATAGTCGGATTGCTGAATTTGGCTACTCTGGGTCGTACCGGGTTTAAATCATCGGCAGGGATACTGCCCTTACAACCTTCAGACATTGCTATTCTGGTTCGTAGCGGGACTGAAGCCAAAGTAATGCGTAACGCCTTGGCAAGACGCCAATTACGCAGTGTTTATCTTTCCGAACGCGACTCCATCTTTACCAGCCGTGAAGCCGCCGATTTGTTGCTATGGTTAAAAGCACTGGCCGAGCCGCGCAATGAGCGCAAGGTGCGTTCTGCTTTAGGCACTGCCACTTTTGCCTGGTCTTGCCAGGCGCTGCATCAACTGGCTTTGGATGAGCCGGGTTGGGAGCGGCAACTGGAACGTTTTCTTAGCTATCAGGAACGATGGCGGCAGGATGGCATCTTGCCGACCCTGCGGCAATTGATCAATGACTATGGATTACATGCCCGCATCACCGAAGAAAGCGACGGCGAACGGTGTATCACCAATCTTTTACACCTAGCCGAACTGCTCCAACAAGCCAGTGGTCAACTCGAAGGCGAGCAGGCTTTAATCCGGTATCTGGCTGAGGCTATCGAAGCCAAGAGCGGCCAATCCGGTGGCGAAGGGATTATCCGGCTGGAAAGCGATGCCAACCTGATTAAAATTATCACTATCCATAAATCCAAGGGATTGGAGTATCCATTGGTTTTTCTGCCTTTTATTTGCGGCTTCAGGGAGGTTAGCAGCCGTTTCAATACTCACTATCGCTATCACGATGAAAATCAAATTCTAAACATTGATTTGAGCAAAGCCGACAAAATTAGGGCCTTAAGCGATGAAGAGCGGCTACAGGAAGATTTACGGCTACTTTATGTTGCCATGACCCGTGCGCGATATGCCTGTTGGTTAGGGATTGCGCCGGTTAAATCCGGTAATGCCAAAGCCTGTCAGCTTGAAAAGTCCGGTATGGGCTCGCTATTGAACTGGCAAGCCGGAATGTCGGCCAACGAGTTAGGTAAGCTACTTGCACAACTTAAAGGTGGCTGCGATATGATCACAATTACCCCATTACCCACTGCGAGTAATCAGGTTTACCTTGTCCCGCAACAAACAGATAAGCCGGACAAAACGCGTATTGCATACACCAAAATCACCAATAATTGGTGGGTGGCCAGTTACAGCGCCTTGCAAATTGAGGATTCCCGGTTAATTGGAGAAGACCCGTCCCCTCTGCCGCAAGAACTTGAAACCGCCCAGGATGACAAGCAAAACGATGAGGCGGAATTTAACAAGGAGCCATCAACAAAAACTTTAGCGGGCATCCATAGTTTGGCCAGAGGCGCAGAAGCAGGCGTATTGATTCATGACCTGCTGGAGCAATGCGCACATTCAGGTTTTTCGGCGGTACAAAAAGATCCGGCTCTAAGCCGGGAGTTAATCCAAAAACGGTTCAGCGCCAGTGAATGGATGCACAAACAAGACATTATTGCCTCGGCCTTATCGTGCTGGTTAACCATGCCGTTACTGGAGGACGCCGATCTCAGTTTGGCCCAACTGAGCTTCGATACCTACCAAGCTGAACTGGAGTTTTTGATTGGCGCCGACACGGTCAATACACAAGTGCTGGATCGTCTGGTCACTCAACATACTTTCCGAGGCCAACCCCGTCCAGGTTTGCAGCCCAAACAGGTCAATGGCTTATTGAAAGGTTTTATAGATCTGGTGTTTGTTCATAATCAGCGGTATTACATCGTTGATTACAAATTTAACAGCCTTGGCAATGATGATGCGGCTTACACGCCAGAAGCGCTGGAAAAAGCTATGCTGGAAAAACGCTATGATCTGCAATACGCCCTGTATTTACTAGCCTTGCATCGCCTGCTGAAAGTCCGGCTGGGTGCGCATTACGATTACGACAAACATATAGGCGGCGGCCTTTATTTATTCTTGCGCGGAGTACAAGGCCCGACAGGCGGACGTTTATTCAATAAGCCGCCCAGGGAGCTAATCGAAAGCATGGATAGGCTGTTTACGGACGGAGTATCGGTATGACGCCGGGATTATCAGTGCTTGAAAGAATCGATATATGGATCGATCATGGCTGGTTAAGTCATTTGAACCGGGCTTTTGTCCGTTTTCTGCTGGATCAGGAGCAAGGGGCGACTGATGCCGTGCTTTGGGCGGGGGCTTTGGTGAGTCATCAACTGGATAGGGGCGAAGTGTACCTGGATCTGGAAAAGCTGAGTCAACAACCGGGGTTGACGCTGGCGATACCCGGTGATGATGCCTGGAAATCCGAGCATGAATCATCGCAGTCCGAATTATCAACACTCAACGTTTATAGTCTGGAAAAATGGAAAACCGCCCTTAAACAATCTATCCTTGTTTCTTCGGGACAGGGCAACACACCACTGGTTTTGGATGACAACCGCTTATATTTAAGGCGTTACTGGCAATATCAGCAAACCATGAATTCCTGCATCCGGCAACTATTACCGCCGCTTCGGGACAGTTTGCCAAAACCTTTGCTGGATCAATTACAAACCTTGTTCCCTTTAAGTCCAGAAACACCCGATTGGCAAAAAATCGCCTGTGTAGTGGCATTACGTTCGCGTTTTACCATCATTACCGGCGGGCCGGGTACCGGTAAAACAACCACCTTGACCAAGTTATTGGCCTTGTTAATCAAGCTGACGCAATACGAATCGAACGACGCCAAAAAACTCAACATTCTATTGGCGGCTCCTACCGGAAAAGCGGCTGCCAGAGTCAGTGAGTCTATCGGCAAGGCGCTGGATAATCTGGACATCGAGGAAGGTATTAAGCAGCGCATTCCGAGAAAAGCGAGTACATTGCATAGGTTACTGGGTAGCCGTCACGACTCCCGCGGCTTCATCCATAATCGACATAATCCCATTGTGGCGGACATCGTTATCGTAGATGAAGCGTCCATGATTGATCTGGAAATGATGGCTGCGCTGCTGGATGCGCTGCCGACTACCGCCCAACTGATATTGCTGGGCGACAAGGATCAACTGGCTTCAGTCGAAGCGGGTTCTGTGATGGGGGATTTATGCCACGGCGCCGAACTTGAAGCCTATGATGATGAGACCCGGTCATGGATCAGCCGGTATGCGGGCGAAAAGCTCAAGCCATTTT
>PMJA01000116.1:7158-7680 GCA_003158415.1 Methylobacter sp. | reverse complement strand
TCATAAGTATCAATTTGCTGGCTGCCTCGGTATAGTATGAAAATCGGACAGTTTATGTGCTACAAACCCGGACATTTTATTTTCACCCTACAAACGAATAATTGGATTATGTTGCGACATTTCATGGTACGTCCTCGACTAACGACAGCATTAGTGTTTATAGGAATTATCCATTTCTTTTTGTTGCCGGAAAACTGGCGAACCGTTACGAAATTATTGACGGCATGGGATTTTGGTATCTTCCTTTACCTTATACTGATATCAGTCATGATGAGTAGATCAGATGTAGATACAATACGATCGCGAGCGACTGAGCAAGACGAGGGGGCTTTAATAATCCTTGTCTTCACTATCCTTACGGTCATGGCAAGCGTGGTCGCCATTGTGGAAGAACTGGCAACTGCAAAAGCCCAACATGCCACCACTTATGTCCATATCATTCTAACGGCAATTACGATTTTCTTATCGTGGATGTTCATGCAGGCCATGTTTGCATTGCATTATACCCATGAATATTATAAT
>PMJA01000116.1:0-7125 GCA_003158415.1 Methylobacter sp. | reverse complement strand
GCCAGTCTACTCTGACCCATGACCTCAGCCCCGGCATTGACACGCCGGTTTTTTGCATCCTGCATAAGGTCGAACTATAAGCACTCTATTCCCTCGCATGCAACACCTGCAGACACCCAAGCCCCGCCATTAACACCACGGTATCCCGAAGCCGCATCAGCGCAATCACGCCGATAGCTGCCGTCGCAGGCAGGTTCAGGTATTGAAAAGCCAAAAACAACGCAGCTTCCAGCGTGCCAATGCCGCCCGGCAACGGCAACAAAAAAGCCAAACGCATGGACACCAAAACGCACAAGAAAGCTGAAAAGTCCAAGGTTAGGTCAAAAAAGCCCAGCAACAGCCATAATTCCCCTATCAACCCCGCCCAGCCGCAAAGAGACAAGATGAACGCCTGCAATAGCGACGGTTTTTGTTCGGCCATGACTCGCCGGACATCGTTGCCCAGTCGTTGCCAGTGAGTCTGTATAGCTTGTAGCCTAGGGTGATGCTGCCAGTGACGGGTGACACGGCTTAACCAGCCCAAGATCCGTTCAGGCTCCTTGAGTAGCAGCCAGCCCAGCAGCGACAGTATGAGTGGCACTAACAGCAGAACCACTGCAATTTTCCGCCAATCGACGATGTCGGCGGCGGGAGAGGCCAGCAGCAAAAATACGCCTAGCAACAGCAGGCTGAAATTAATCCAAAGCTCGTAAAAACGATCCAGCCCCACCGCCAGCAAAGCGCTATGTATCGGCAGTTTGCGCTGCCACAACCAGAAAACCTGCAACGGTTCGCCGCCAAACTGTGGGCCGGGCGTGATAAAACTCACCGCCTGTCCCGCTTGCCGCATCATCAGCAACTCGCCAAAGCGCACAGGTACGTCCAGCATGTCGATGATCACCTGCCAGCGCCGCGTAGCCAACAAAATAATGCCCAAGTTAAGCCCCAACCAAGCCAGCCATTGCGCTGGGGATAATCGGGTTATGCTCTGGGCAATGGCGGCCAGCGGCAGCTGGCTGAGCACCCAGGCAACCAGGATCAACGCCGCTGCCCACAGCAGCACCGGTAGCGCTTTAAGCCAGGACATCAAGTGCCATCATAGCGTTGCACCCAATCGTCGTCCCATTGCCAGAGACTGAATCGCCCCGTGCCCAATAACAAAATCCAGCTGGTCGTGAAGATGAGCAGAGAACCCCAAATAGTNNCAAATAGTGATGTCGCCGATCGGGTAGCGCCAACCTAACAGTATTATCAATATCAGCGCCCCAAAACGTCCGGCAAAGCCTAATAAAATCAGGCTGGCGCTGAACAGCAAACCGAGGGCCGACAGGTAGTCGGTTATATCAGCTAACGGGAATAGCCCAAAATCCCTTGCCGCCAGAAATAACAGCAGCGCCAGCGCCAGCAGCAGCCGTAAGCCCAGTTGAAAAAATCGTCGACTCCAATCGTCCAAGTTGCTAATCGCCTGTGGCGGTAGCCTGCCGCTAACAACCCCCCAGTCCACAGTAAAGCCGAACAGCACCGGCAACATAAAAGCGACGCTGGCAATGATCGTAAGTTGCGGGTTAAGCACAGGCCAGAGCGCTACGGCGACAAAGCCCATTTGAAAGCCAGCCAGGGTGCGGCGTAGCGGATTCGGCGGCAGGGCGTAAACAACTAAGCCCCGGTTACGACGACGCTGCAACGCCCACTGATAGACATAGTAAGCTATGCTCAATAAGAGATAAGACCCGTGTATTTTCCCCAAGCTGATGGCCAGCAGCGGCGCAACCAAAAGTCCCAGGGCGTCAAAGGTGATGTCCAGCTCATTGCCCAGCAAGCTTACCTGCTTACTGCTGCGGGCTGCGTACCCGTCCAGCCGGTCGAGCAGGGCGGCCAAGGTGTACAAAATTGCGGGCAGCAGGACGTTTATATTTAGGAACAAAAAGCCGCCGGTCAAAGCGATCAGCCCGCCGCGCAACAGCGTCAGGCGGTTGCCCCAACCTAAATTAGTATAAAGCGGTATCCCGACACCGGCCCGATTAAGCCCTAACCGCCGCCAGGCATACAGCCAGACAAATCCCCCGATTAAACCGGCTTGCAGCAGCCATTGCCCGGCAATGCGCCAGCCCTCGGCAAACCCTAAAAGACTAAAGCCGATCAGCAGGATGCCGCAACCGAGTCCTGCTATCACTTGCAGTTCATGTTTCATCATATCGAGTTCAAAATTAGGGTTAAGACTATTTCCTGTTAATTTCAGCAGTGCGGATTTTGTTAAGCAACTTTTTCACCACGAAGACACGAAGAGCACGAAGTTTGTCACTACTCAGCCTTGTTGGCACTTATTTCTCAGCCTCACGGCTTGATGTTTGAGTGATTTACGAGAATAAATAAACCCAAGCTATCCGCTTTTGTTCACCGCGAAGACACGTTGTCATGCTTTTCTTCGTGCCCTTCGTGTCTTCGTGGTGAACAATTTTGCAAACATGACCGTGCGTAGTATAAATCCCTCGCACTTTTAATCACACCCTGCTTGCGCCATCGCTGAGCATCGACGATACTTGCGCCTGTTTAATTTGACTGGCAACACTAGGAGTGACACGGAGTGCATAATAACAGGATAGCGGCTGACTGCTTGGGGCGGCCAAGAAACATAGGCTGGAAAATTTTATCCTTGGTTTTTATTTTTATGGTGCTGCTTACGCCTAATCGCCTCAGTTTGATAACGCCATTCGCTTTCGCTTATTTTCCACTGGAGGCGCTGTTGCTCGGACTGGTGCTGCTGGTTCCAGGCAGGGCAGGGAGGATCATTCGGGGTAGCGCATCCCTGCTGCTGGCAGGAGGGATCATCTTCAAGATGGCCGACATGGGTACTTATCAGGCCTTCGAGCGCCCGTTCAATCCCGTACTGGACTCCCACTTTCTGGCGGACGGCATGAACCTTCTGCAAGGCGTCATCGGCAGGATAGGCGCAGTCATAGCCGTCGCGCTAATGGCGGCACTGGTTGCGGGGATTATAGTGCTCACGTATGTCGCGCTGGGGGCTGCGCAGACACTGCTGCGGGCATATTATAAAGCTTCCGGCACGGCGCTGCTTGCGGGCCTGTTAATCTGGATGACGATTTCATTCGGTGGCAGGCATTGGGTGTCTACTCCATTTTATGATCTGATGGCGCTGCATATCACCAACACCCTGAGCAGCCTTGACGATCTCAAGGCCTTTAGCGCCGTCGTCGATAGCGACCCTTACGCAGCCATGCCGGACGCCGCCCTATTTGACAAGCTTAAGGGCAAGGATGTGCTGATCGTGTTCATCGAGTCTTATGGGCGCACGGCGCTGGACAAACCGGACTATGCCGACCATGTCCGCCCTGTGCTGGAAAAGGGCGGTGCCGATCTTGCCGCTGACGGTTTATATGCCCGTAGCGCTTACCTGACTTCGCCCACCTACGGAGGCATCAGCTGGCTGGCTCACGGCACCTTGCTTTCAGGCCTGTGGATCAACAGCCAGACCCGCTACGACCGACTGGTGACCAGTACGCGCCCCTCGCTTAATCGCCTGTTCCAGCGGGCGGGATGGCGAACCGTGGCGGTGCAGCCTGCGCACACGATGGCTTGGCCGCAAGGGGCCTACTTCGGTTACGACCGGATCTATGCGGCGCAGGATTTGGGCTATAAAGGCCAGCCTTTCAACTGGATCACCATGCCGGATCAATACACGCTATCGGCTTTTCAGTCTTTGGAGCGCAAACCGGGTACACGTCCCCCGGTGATGGCCGAGATTGCCCTGATTTCCTCCCATGCCCCCTGGACGCCGCTACCCCGACGGGTCGACTGGAATCAGGTAGGCGACGGCGCCATTTTCAACCAGCAAACCAGAGACGGCGATACGCCTGAAGCGGTATGGAAAAATACCGGACATATTCGGGAACAATACCGCAAGTCCATCGAATATGCCCTCGCCAATATCGTGTCATACGCCATCACCTACGGCGACGAAAACCTGGTCATTCTGGTATTAGGCGATCACCAGCCCGCCCCTTTTGTCACCGGCGAATCAGAAAGTCGCGATGTGCCCGTTCATCTCATCAGCCGTGACCCCAAGGTGATGGAGGCGGTGCAAGACTGGAGGTGGACGGAAGGCATGCTGCCTGCCGCCAACACCCCGGTGTGGGGTATGGATACCCTGCGGGATCGCTTTATTAGGGTATTTTCTAAATAAATGCAGTTGTCCGTATCACAAAATAATTGCGTTAGAATGATATTTTATTTAGCTGTTCCATCTAAAAGTATCCTTATAAAGCATGCGTTATAAGGTTCATGAGCGCTTGGTATCCAAACTCTGTACTCAATGCACCCTTATGTTGATGGCTACTTATCCTTATGTAGTGGGTTACTTATCCTCACTTAGATGCGTGCCTTAGCTTCAATTCATCGGCGACGGATACCATAACAGACGTCCAATCATCAGCAACGGACTGCCTAAACAAGGTTGCCGTCGGATACCACGGCGAATCGGCTCTATTCAGCAGCCAGCGAAAATCCGGTATATACGACAGCAATAGCCAGACCGGTTTTCCCAACGCTCCGGCCAGATGCGCCACCGACGTATCGACAGTAATCACCAAATCCATTGCTGCAACCAGCGCTGCCGTATCGGAAAAGTCGAGCAATTCGTCCTGATGAGTCTGAATAGCTGTATGGTTTGCCAGAAAAACCGCGTCATCCGCGCGAATGTCTTTTTGCAGCGCATGAAACGCTATCGGCAAGTCCAATACCGATGCCAATAATGCCAGCGGAATACTGCGGTTAACATCATTCTTATGCAGCGTCGAACCCGACCAGACCAAACCCACTCTCAGCCTTGTTTTAACGCCCAGTCGTTTATGCCAAAGCACTTGTTTTTCAACGTTACTATATAGATAGGGAATCTGTGCAGGTATCGTTGCGACTGTGGTCTTGAACGCCAAGGGCAAACTCATGATGGGGCTATGGAAATCAAAACCGGGGCATTCATGGCCCAGCTCAATAATAGTATAGATGCCTTTCAGGCTTGAGATAAGCGCCACTAATGCCCTGGGCGCTTCAACAACCACCTTCGCGCCTAAGGCTTCTATCATCGGCACATAGCGGCAAAATTGAATCACATCGCCCAGCCCTTGCTCGCCATAAATCAACAGTGTCTTACCCATAAGGGCTTGTTCACCCAACCATAAGGGCTGACGATAGTTTCTGACCGTATCGATAAACGGCTTTGTCCGCCAACGCCATTCATAAAGCCGCCAGCCTGCTGCATAATCGCCGAGCAGCAGCTTGAGTAAAGACTTATGCCAATAAGCTTCTGCATAATCAGGCCCGATAGCGATAGCGCTGTCATAGCTGGCGACAGCCTCATCAAAACGCTTTAAGTCCCTGTATGTATTGCCACGATTGCTGTAGGCATCAACATAATCGGGTTTAAGAGCAATGGCCTGATCATAAGACATCAGAGCGGCCTCGGTTTGCTTAATGTCCCGCAGAGCGACGCCGCAATTATAATAAGCCTCGGCATAATCGGGCTTAATGGCTATGGCTTGCCGGTAGGATGCCAGAGCGGCTGCGCTTTGTTTAAGCTCTCTTTGCGCATTGCCGCGATTGTTGTAGGCATCGGCATAATCCGATTTAAGCGCAATTGCTTGATTATAGGCTGCCACAGCCGCTTCAAAGCGTTTAAGATCATTCAGAACCAGACCGCAATTATAATAGCTGACGGCATCATCCGGCTTTAGGGTGATGGCCTGATGGTATGACGCCAGAGCCGCATCTAACTGCCCGATCTGTCTTTGCGAATTACCTCGATTGTTATAAGCCTCGGCAAAATCGGGCTTAAGCGCAATGGCCCGGTTATAAGAAGCCACAGCCGCTTCAAAACGCTTAAGATCGTTCAGCGCATTGCCGCGATTATAGTAAGTCAGGGCAAAATCAGGCCTGAGGGCAATAACCCGATTATAGGAGACTAAAGCAGCCTCGAATTGTTTGAGATCGTTCAGAATATTGCCGCAATGGTAGTGAGCCTCGACATAATCGGGCCTGAGACTGATCGCCTGATAGTACGATGCCAGGGCCGCGTCAAACTGCCGGAGATGGCTCAAGGTATTGCCGCGATAATAATAGGCATCCACATGATCGGGCTTGAGGGCAATCGCCTGATGATAAGATGCCAGAGCGGCTTCCGGTCGATTCAGATCGTTCAAGGCATTGCCGAGATGGTAGTGGGCATCGGCATAATCGGGATTAATCTTTATGGCATTGCCTATCAAATCAACGGCCTGCGCCGAATTTCCGGTTTGCGCGGCAATCACGCCCAAAAAATGCAGGCCATGAAAATGCCGAGCTTGCAACTGGAGCACCTGCCGATAAAGCGCTTGCGCCTGGGCCAACTGCCCTTTTTGATGGCTAGAGAAAGCCTCTTGAAATAAGGCCTGCGCTTTTATTTCTGCCGGATTGGTATTGGCCAACTTAGACGGTGATAGGTTTCTGGATTTTGACTTCATAGTTTCACAACTAATAAAAGCGACATTAAAAGGCAAATTCTAACCGAAAAAAAACGGGCCAGGAAAATAAAACCTGACCCGTCTTAAGTCGAGAACCCCTGCAATGAGCGCCAACCGCTACATCTTACCGCTGAGCATCACTCCAAACCACTGCGGTTGACCCAAGACGTGCGAGTTCCAAAGTACAGAATTGGCGGTTTGATTATTAAATATATTCTTGCTTACGAAAGAGAGGTCGAAACCTTTATNNGAAATATCGGTAGTGGTGTTGGGATGTATCCAGCCGTAAGACGACAGCAAGGGATCCGAATTAAAGGAACTGGTGAACGAGGTGTTAAAATTGGCATGGAACTCCTGGTTACCGGGTATATCCAGCCCCAGCATTTTCACCGGAATCCTGAATTCCGGCCCTATGTTGAAAGTGTATTTTGCAGCGCCCGGCAAGGTCATGCCGGTAACATTACGGTAAGCCCCGGTATTACCCAATTCCAAAGGCACGGCATTATTTTTGAAATCGGTGTAGGTGGCGTTATTGTAAGCACCGGCAAACCGTATCGAGGTATATTGTATGCCTTGATAAGCGCTGTCCAGTTCCAACCCCCATGCGCGTACGCCGGGTGCGTTACCGGACGCG
>PMJA01000220.1:559-10780 GCA_003158415.1 Methylobacter sp. | reverse complement strand
TCCCCTCGACGATGTATCGGTCAGCGGGCGAGCGTCCTGTGCGATTGGTATCGACGCATAACGCGCCATTCGATGCCAAGCGTGCGTTGATGGGCGCTTTGCTTTCCCGCTTTATTGAGTGCTCGATAAGTTCGATGTCACACTTGGGTCGTCTAAAGCGACCCTGGTTACGAATGGTTTCTGTCAGCGTGTACGATTGATTTTTTATCCCATTTTGTTCCGGCATGGCTGCCTCCTGCGCTATTCGCGCTGTTGTTTTGAAAGTGTTGCGGTAAAAAAATATAGCGTGAATCCTGTTTACTGTTTTATTTTTAAGCGGTTATTAAGGTATTTACCCTGGTTTTGTGATGCTTCTGGTTGACAATGCCTACCTGTTTATGCATTCTATACTCCAAATTGTCAACAAATATAATGAAATTCTTAAATATTACTACAGCTTTTTTATAAAGACTATGATTACAATTGCCCCGGAAAATAGTAAAAAACACGCCCTACAGACAACCGAACTGGTTTTAAAAGCGAGTGTAGCCCAGCGGGTTTTTGAAACGTTTCCGCAGCAGACTATTGATAATATAGTGCGAGACATCGGCAAATATGTCTACGACAACGCCGAGCTGCTTTCGCAAATGGCGATTGAAGATACAGGCATAGGTGATCTCCAGGATAAAATCCAAAAATGTAGAAGCAAATCAGCCGTCATCTGGAACAATCTTAAGGGCAAGAAAAGCCGGGGCATCATCGGTGAAGACAGTGAGAAAGGATTGGTTTTTGTAGCCAAGCCTATGGGCGTAATCGGCGCCATTACCCCGGTCACTAATCCTGTGGTGACGCCCATGTGCAATGCCATGTTTGCGCTCAAATGCGGTAATGCAGTTATTATCGCCCCTCATCCTAAAGGTCAGCGTTGCGCCGAGTATTTGGGCGGGGCTTTTATGGACATAGTACAAAAGCATGGTGGCCCGGAAAATTTGGTGCAGGTCGTCAAAAACGGCTCAGTCGAAACAACCCAAGCCTTGATGCAGGCGGTTGATGTCATCGTCGCCACGGGCGGCGGCGCTATGGTGAAGTCGGCTTATTCCAGCGGCAAACCGGCTTTTGGCGTGGGCCCCGGCAATGTTCCGGTGATTATTGACCGGGACGTTGATCTTGACGCCGTCGCCGCCAAAATCGTGACCGGTGCATCATTTGACAACAGCCTCATTTGCTCGCATGAGCAGTGCGTTCTGGCGCCCGAAGAGAGCTATGACGAAGCGGTAGCCGCCTTCATCAATACCGGCAAAGTCTGGTACAGCGCCGACGAGGCGGTGGTCGAAGCGTTCCGCAACACGGTATTTCACGACGGTAAATTGAACCCAGCCGTCATCGGCCTTGCAGCATGGAAGGTTGCCGCAGCGGCCGGTATCGGCATTCCTGAAACGACTCGGCTTATTCTGCTTAAAGCTAAAGGCGCGGGCGCTGCCGACATCCTCTGCAAAGAAAAGCTCTGCCCCGTCGTTTCCATGCTGCCTTACGGCTCGTTCGAGGAAGCTCTGGCAATGGCGCAGGCCAATTTGGAAGCGGAGGGCAAAGGCCATAGCGCCGTCATCCATTCCAACAATGAAGACCATATTCAGGCCGCTGGATTGGCGCTTACCGTCAGTCGTCTGGTTGTCAATCAGCCGTCATCCACCAGCGCCGGCGGTTCTTTTCTCAATGGTTTTTCGCCCACCACCACCCTCGGCTGCGGTTCCTGGGGCGGGAACAGCATTTCAGAAAACCTCAATTACACGCATCTCATGAATGTTTCTGAAATCGGCAAAGTGATTGAAAACAAACGTGCGCCTGCGTCCCCGGCTGAAATTTGGGACTCATGATGAAACAATTTCAAATCAGGCCTGTCATTCAATGCTTCGCCTCTTTTGCGGAATTCGCCGAACAGACGGGCTTTACCCCGGAAGACTGTATTTTTACGGTGCGCCACCTGCATGAGCAGTGGTTAAAACCGATAAAGATACAAAGTTCCGTCCTGTTATTTGAAGACTACGGCAGCGGCGAACCTACCGATGAAATGATCGACCGCATTCTCGCTGATTTTCGCAAGCTAAAGTGCAAACGGGTAATTGCTGTAGGTGGCGGTTCTGTTCTCGACATAGCCAAATTCTTGGCGCTTAAGCCAACGACGGACACCGCTTTGGATTGGTTTGAAAGCAAGGCACAACTGATCAAAGACAAAGAACTTATTTTAGTGCCAACTACCTGCGGTACCGGCAGCGAGATGACCTGTATCTCGATTGCGGGCATTTTGTCCAAGGGTACCAAAAAAGGGCTTGCGGCGGAACCTTTGTTTGCGGACAAGGCGGCGTTGATCCCGGAACTGCTTTACGGCTTACCCAAGCCGGTCATGGTCACCAGCTCGCTTGATGCTCTGGCGCATGCCATGGAATCTTTCGTAGCGCCAAGGGCTCATGCCTATTCCGAGCTATTTAGCATGGAAGCCATACGGCTCATATTAAAATCGTATAAAACCCTATTGGCAAACGACAGTGATTTCGTAGTCCGGGACGTCGCCGAAGATCTTTTGATGGCCAGCAATTACGCTGGAATAGCTTTCGGCAATGTCGGCGTGGGCGCTGTGCATGCCCTTGCTTACCCTCTGGGCGAAAAATATCATGTATTTCATGGCGAAGCGTGCGCCCGGTTCTTTGGCGCTGTTTTTCAAGTCTATTGCAGCAAAAAACCTGCGGGCAAAATGCAAGTCTTAACGCGGCAGCTCATGCAAGTCCTGGATTGTTCCGAGGATCAAGACCCTTGGGTATCGATGGCTGATTTGCTCAACCAGCTACTCCCCGCCAAGCCCTTGCGTGAATACGGTATGACTGAAACCGATATTGAATCTTTCGCCGATAGCGTAATTCTCGAACAACAACGCCTGTTAGTGAACAATTACGTGGAGTTAAGTCGCGATGAGATTCGCGATATTTTTAAAACGCTCTGGTGATGGGCAGCGGGCGACAATGATCCTAAAAAAATAAGATAGGATGATCATGAATACTATTCGAAATACTAAAGTCTATATATTGAATCTAGGTAAACTAGAATGTGATGAAAACTGGATGGTGGCTATGTCTACGGTAGCAACAAAAGACAACAAAAATGTTGCTACGCATTGGGTTGAAATACCGGTTTACGCTGTTCTTATCGATCATCCTGAAGGCAAAATTCTCTTTGATTTAGGCTGCCACCCCCAAGCCAGTGAAGGACATTGGTGTCCAGAATTAGTTAACATCTTCCCTTTTACCTTTGCAGAACATCAACGCTTGGAAAATCAGTTAAAGCTGGTAAATATCCGGCCTGAAGATATTACCACCGTCATTTTGTCCCACATGCACTTGGATCATATCGGCAATATTGACTTGTTTAAACATGCCGAGGTGTATGTTTCCCGTAAAGAGTTTGAATATGCGAAAACCCTTGTACACTCAAATCAGGATCCTAAAAGTCATGGCGCATACATAAAGAGTGAAGTTGTAGCGCCGGTTAAATGCTATCATTTGCTTAATGAGGATACCGAAATCTTTCCGGGCATTGAATTTATTGCACTGCCTGGGCACACAGCAGGTTCATCAGGCCTAATTGTTCACTTGGAAAAGGAGGGCGTACTGATATTTCCAATGGATGCCATCTATAACAAAACAGTCTATGGCCCGCCTGCAAGAGCTTCCGGTCTTGTTTATGACAGCATTGCTTTTTTCAAGTCAATTGAGCGGGTCAGAAGTTTGGCAAAGAAATACCAGGCTCAAGTGATGTTTTCCCATGACATGGCGGTATTTGAAAACATGAAAAAAGCGCCGGATTATTATTGTTAATGCAATAACATCACATCGTTTCCACGCCGGAGCGTGGGAACTATACAATTCCGTAAACCAACAAGGCACTCCTATGGCAAGAACCCGACGTATCCATTTGATCAACCCAAAGGCCGATACTTTTGCTACCCGGCCGTTATTCTTCGGCAAGGCACTATATTCGCCGGTCGCAGGACTCCTCGCGGTGGCAGGACTGATTCCGGAAGACGAGTACGAAATCATTTTGACCGACGAGAACATTGAACCCATCGATTTTGACCTGAATGTTGATATGGTAGGCATTTCTGCCATGACATCCTATGTGAACAGGGGTTACGAAATCGCCGATGCCTTCCGGGCTCGCGGTATTCCCGTAATCATGGGCGGCGTGCATGTTAGTTACCTGCCTCAGGAGGCACTGAAACATGCCGATGCTGTCGTGGTCGGAGAAGCCGAGTTAGTCATGGACAAGGTTTTGGAGGATCTACTCCACGGTAATTTGCATGGTATCTACAAGGCCGAAAATCTACACTCCATGATCAACATGCCCTTACCTCGGCAAGGGTTACTAAAAAGCAACCGCTATATAAACAAAGGCTTTGTCCAAACCTCCCGCGGTTGCCATCACGGTTGCACCTTTTGCGCAGAACCCACAATGTATGGTCTGCGCTTTCGCTACCGCCCTATCGAAGACATCATAGCCGAGATTGAACATATAGAAGAACGGGTAATTTTGATTAACGACTCTGACTTTTTCGGGACGCCGAAACGCGCGATGGAGGTCATGAAGGCCTTCAAGGGGCGAGGCCTGAAATGGCAGGCAGCTGTCAACAGCCGGGATGCACACGATGAGCGCCTGTTGGAATTGGCGGCGGAAAGTGGTTGTTTTATGCTATCCATAGGTTTTGAATCCATCTCCAAGCAAACTCTGCGCAGCGTCCATAAGTGCCAGAACAATCCCGACTCTTATTTTGAACTGGTTGAGAAGTTGCATCGACATGGCATCATGGCGCTGGGTTTGTTTATATTCGGCTTTGAAGGCGACGAGCCGTCTGTATTCGAGGAAACCTTAAAATTCAACATCGATGCCAAATTCGACATGTGCGGCTATTCACTGCTGACACCCTATCCAGGCACCATCAATTGGTTTGAGGCGATGCGGCGCAAACAAATCGTCTCCTTCGATTGGAATAAATACGATCAATCCCATATCGTTTTCAAACCGGCCGGGTTATCGGCGGAACAACTCTATCGCGGATACTTGGACACCTATGACGGATTTTATACGCTGCAGTCGATGCTGCGCCGCTTTCCTTGGGATGGCTCGCGCAATGGCGCGAACTGGGCTATTTACAATGCCTTTTTCCGTAAAGGGGGGGTCGTGACCCGCGACTTCGATCAGTTGGTCGCAAGGCCGACGCCAGAACCTGAATTTGCTGCTATGCCGCCATTAATTCCACAAAAAGCAGAGTGGCGAGATTTAGTGATGGGGACGAATGATCAGGAATCGCTTTGAAAGTAGGTATGGCCGCAGAACGCGTAAGATGCAGGGTGCAATAGGCGATAGCCGTATTGCACCGCATGGAAAGTATAAAACATTCAGCTGAATATGCTACGCCAAAAACATCACATAACATGCCTGTAAGGTAACGACCAGACCATCAAGCAAAGCGACCAGAGCGAAAGCCTTTTTTGTTGTGCGCATTGGAATCCATTGCGCAAGAAACGGCCCCAGGCGTCCGCCCCATAACACCCCCAGCATGGTGAATGCCGCCAGCTCCCAGGGAACGCCGCCGAAATAGCAGCCATGAATTAAAGCCAGCAGTATAGAGTTTATGGCTAGCAATACCACGCCTAAGCCAATGGCACGGTTGGCGTCAAGACCGTAGGCGATCATACAAAAAGCGGCGATAATTTCACCTTCGCCTATCGCAACCCAGCCGGTAATAAGGCCACCGACCAAAGAAACCAACATGACGGGGATCAGGGCTTTTGCAGGAAGCCCTGTGCGTACCCCTTTTCGATCCAGCGTGACCAATGTCAACAAACCGGCTATAAAGGCAACGGGGCCAAATAGACCTTTGACCAGCATGGGCTGCGGGTGGATCAGGAAGGTGGATATTGCCGCTCCGGCAATAAGCGCGGGCACCGTCCATTTCAACAGCGATAATGGCACGTCGCCACGACGCAGCCAACCGGATGCGCCGCTAGTCATACCGACAGCTTGGGTGACGAAGGCTAATTTTAAGGCGCTTATCGGATCAACTTTATAGGCGAACATCAGCACTGGGATAAAAACAATGCCGCCGCCGATAGCGGTCACGTTTCCGATAAAGGCGCCGAATATGCCAACGAGAATCAGCGGCCAATTGTCGGCGGCAAGTCTTAGCGGATCAGGAAATGCGAACCCGTAAACGACTAGCCAGAGCAGCGTAAATACAAAAAGCCAGGGCGTAAAATACGGAAAATTTGCCGATGAAGGGATGCCGGGATTAACCACTGGAATGGAATGATGCGAGGATTTCTTTATCATTATGCAGGTTTCAATGAGGCTAACAATCTATAGTCACTGCGGGGGCTTGGCAGCTGGCGGCGGACTGATGGTTTTAGGTGGTGCGGGCATTTCCGGCGGAGGCGGCGCATGCCATTCCTGCTGGGTGTTGAACATTAATTCGCCGGGTACGGGGACACGATGACCTTTGACATACATACATTGGATATAGCTGATGTCAAAGTTTTGTTGGCCCTCCTCTTTGGAATCGGGTTGCTCTGGTAATGCTTCGAGCTGGGCATGGGCCGATTGCCGACACGTCAAATCGTCATTATGGAAATTATTGAAATCCTTGCCGGTGCCGGGCAACACCAAAACACCGGGGCCACTGGGCAGGGTCGACGCGCAGGCGCTGAGCAGGGAAACAGAAAATAAAGTGATCAATAGCTTTAACATGAGTTGCAACTCCTAAGGGACAATTTTTTGCCAGTTAGCGGTACACTGCCTGACGTATGGATAGTAGCCGGCAGGGCTGGCGCAGTAATACCAATAGCCGGGTTCCTGGCCTGCGGGCTGCGGTTCGACTTTCTGCCACGCTACGGTACATTTCTTTATATAGGGATAATAACCTTCCGGTTTTGCACAATAGTCCCACTTGCCCGATACCGGCGGCTGAGCTTTGGCTGCTGTCCCTTGTTCTATATAAACAACGGGGGAGGGCGTCATGACCGCTGATGAATTATAGGGATAATTGGAATAGTAAGGGTAGGCATAGTAAGGCCAGTAATAGGGGAAGCCTATAAAACCTATCCCATAGCCACTGCCATAGTAACGGTATCCTCCGGCATAACCGCCGCCCCTGTGACCGCCGCCATATCCGCCTCCATATCCGGCGCCCCCGTGACCGCCGCCAGAGCCGCCTCCATANNCCGTGACCGCCACCAAAGCCGCCGCCGTGACCACCGCCGCCGCGAGCTATGGCATTTCCGCCAGCCAACAACATAATAAGGATCATGAGTACAATTGACAATCTTCTAAACGTCATTATTTTTCCTATCAAAGAATCTTTTTAGCATCGCCGAATAGCCCATTTTAAGCGGCTAATTTAAACTATGACAATAACATCTCGGTTTCTCCGGTAAAATACCGATGCCCTAGCAATTTTTATACGCTGTTTTACCTTATTTAAATCCGATGAATACGCTGTTAATCGCCTGCTTTTTTGCTCTCAATCTCTTTTTGACACCTGGGGTTATGGCCGATGATGACGACAAGCCTGCCGCCGAGGTGCAACACGGCACCGGGCAAGCGCTTATCAGACTGGACACTGGGGCCCAAAAACTATCAGGCATCGCAACAGTAATGCTCAAGCCCGTAAGCCACCATGCCGAATTTACCGCTTACGGAAAAGCCGTCAACATACAGCCCTTGCTGGCCTTGCGTAACCGCTATTTGCTGGCGTTAACCGAGCGCAGCAGCGCCCAGGCAAGATTCAAGCAGTCCGGGCAGGCTATTGATAGACAGCAGGATTTATTTCGTAGCGGGGTTAGTTCAAAACGAAACTTACAGGAACAGCAAGCACAATGGCAATCCTATAAAGCCCAGGTCGACGCCACCGGTTACCAGGGTGCGGCGATTATTGATGAGGCCTTGCTGTTGTGGGGCAAAGAACTGACCGATTGGGCAATGTCCAGCGATGCGGCCAAATTGGGCGCTTTTTTATCGGGTCGGCAAAAGCTGCTGCAAATCACCTTGCCCGCCAATCAACACTTGCCGGACAACATTAAGACTATTTATATCGAGGCATCCGGCAACCGCAGTCTGGCCCATAAAGCCGAGCTGGTTTCAGTGGCTACACGTACGGAAACGGTGGCGCAAGGTGAAAGTTATTATTTCCAAACCGGCGACAAAAATATCATCACCGGCATGAACGTCACCGCGTGGATACCTGAGGCCAGCGAGCAAATGACTGGCGTTATTATCCCGAAATCCGCACTGATCTGGTATATGGATCAGGCGTTGGTCTATATTAAAACGGGGGAAGACACTTTCAGTCGCCGCACACTAGCCCACTATTCAGCGACAGCCGACGGTTATTTTATCCCTGACGCCCTCAACCCCGGCGAACAAGTCGTCACGCTAGGGGCACAAATGTTGCTGTCGGAAGAGTTGCGCGGGCAGATTCCTAAGGAAGATGATGATTAAGGGGCTTATTGAGCTGTCGAAATTGTGGTGGATTGCCTATGCCTATGGCGATTTATCATATGATTTAAGGTATAAAAATTGCACATTGCATTAATATAAAATACTTATTGTTTAAATAAAAAATTTAGATTAAACTAAATTTTTTATTTATCGAGTTATCCATAATTATGCCGCATAAACGACACCAAGATATTTTAACATCACGTCTTGAGGATGCATTTCTCCACGGATGTGCTCACATTACTTGGAATGAGCTCTATTGCTGGTACGACGTGCAAAAAATTGCTGCCAGAACCTATCGGGATTTAGAGGCTCGATGGCAAAAAATTACTGATGGAGAGAAAGGAAATTTGATGAAGATCGATGGAAGAGGCGGGATTTATATTTTCGGGAGTGATTCTGCTATGCCGATTAGTCCTGATACAAATGAAGATTAAGCAACGGAGCTGAAAATGAGAAGAGGTATCAAATTTGTGATTTCATGATCAGCAAGAAACATGAATAAAATTAGATTTCTTGCAGGCATGTTGCGAGGAGGGGTTTTAAATCCTAGTTGTGGATACAGAGGAGTGGCAGGCAAAACGGATGTGAGAATGCTAAAAGAGGTTAAGAGAACGGGGGCGATAAAATTATGGTTACCTGACAAAGCAACCAGAGACGAGGCCTACAGATTTTGTCAGTCCGTATTTAATCCCAGTGACCGTAACAAGATAGTAAAGGATATTCGTCGAGTTCGATGCAGATAGTCTTTTAAAACGCGATAAGATGCGCTAATCATAGGATGTGCTGAGGTACGAAGCGCATCATCCGCGTTACTCGATTGATGCGCCTCCTTGCGTCGGCACATCCTATGCAAATTATGCGCTATACTCAACGCGGTCTCCGTTGCGGATTTTGTTAAGCCATTTTTCACCACGAAGAGCACGAAGCTTTATATTTTTTCTTCGTGTCTTCGTGGTGTGATCAAATCCGATTACAACTTTTAGCAAGCTGCTCAACGTTTACTCATAATCCGCCAACGGCGGACAAGTACACACAAGATGTCGGTCACCATAGACATTATCAATACGCCCCACCGGCGGCCAGTATTTATCGTCATGCTGATTATTGTCGGGGAAAAAGGCTTGTTGCTTGGAGTAGGGCAATGTCCATTCTTCTAACAATAAGCGGTGGGTATGCGGCGCGTTATGCAGCACGTTGTTCTCGGCATCGGCTGTGCCGTTTTCTATGGCTTTGATTTCCTCGCGTATCGCGATCAAGGCATCGCAAAAACGGTCTATTTCGGCTTTATCCTCGCTTTCCGTAGGCTCTATCATCAAGGTGTCGGCAACGGGAAACGACACGGTGGGCGCATGAAAACCGTAATCGATCAAGCGCTTGGCNNCCGTTTTTGCCGGTGTAAAGAATGGGGTAATACGGCGCCAGGCGTTTGGCGACATAATTGGCGTTTAAGATGGCGGTCAAGGTGGCGCGCTTTAAACCGGCCGCGCCCATCATGGCGATATACGCCCAGGAAATGGTGTATAAACTGGCGGAACCCCAGGGCGCGGCGGACACCGTGCCTATGGTGCCGTGTATGTCTTTGGCCGGGTTGACGCCGTCGACGACCGGATGATCGGGTAAAAAAGGCGCAAGATGCTTGCCCACGCCTATCGGCCCTACGCCCGGCCCGCCGCCGCCATGCGGAATGCAGAAGGTTTT
>PMJA01000220.1:221-513 GCA_003158415.1 Methylobacter sp. | reverse complement strand
ATAGGTAATCATTAACGCCGCCAGTGTGTTTTGATGTTCCGCCAGTTTCACCCGCAAATCATCCAGACTGACATTGCCGTTTTCATCGCAGGCAACCACCACCACCTTAAGCCCCGCCAGCGTTGCACTGGCTGGATTGGTGCCGTGTGCGGAAGCGGGTATCAGGCAGATGTTGCGTTGCGTTTGGCCTGAAACTTCATGATATTTACGGATCACCAGTAAGCCGGTGTATTCGCCTTGGGAACCGGCGTTGGGTTGTAGCGAAAAGGCGTCGAAGCCGGTCAGGTCGCAT
>PMJA01000220.1:0-164 GCA_003158415.1 Methylobacter sp. | reverse complement strand
TGCAGGAGCCCAACGGTATCATGGCGCGATCCAGCGCTATATCTTTTCTGGCCAGCCTGCGCATATAACGCATCATCTCGGTTTCCGAATGATAGCGCTCGAAGACGGGGTGTTGCAGGATGTCATCGTAGCGCAATAATGATGCCGGGATACATTCGGTCAGC
>PMJA01000047.1 GCA_003158415.1 Methylobacter sp. | reverse complement strand
AGGTTAGCTAAAATCCCGTGGAACTTTAGAGCCTTTTGTTGATTAGCACCCAACTTACAAAGTTTAATATAAATCCATTAAGTTTTTATAGTTGAAAAAAATGAAACAAAATCAAACAACAACCCTTGCTTTTTCAGATTCAAACAACACGTTTGGCATCCAAATATCAGAGGATGGTGGGCAAATTGCAAAATTATCAGTGAAGCGGCGATATTTCACCGCTATTATTCTGTCCATCAGTACCGCGCTAATTCTTTCAGGATGCGCGACCCCTGTCAGCGTGAAGCATGTGGACATTCAGGCCGCTTATGGCATTCAGACCGCAAGCGCGATTTCATCGAGTCAGCCATCAAACGCATCAAGCATCGTTCTCAGGCAGCACGGGCTACAGGATCGATTTGAAACAGAACCGGCGGTGGTGTTGGCTGAACTCCATAAAGGTCTTAAACCGGTGGACGATGATGATCAGTTGTTTGCGTTGGCGGAGCTCTCCTTGCTTCACGCTCAGCATACCAATGACCCCGCCTATTATCTGGCATCCGCCGTGTATGCCTGGTCGCTCCTGTATCCAGGGAATGGCAAGGGTATACAGATACCGCCTACGGATCCAAGATTTCGGCTTGCCTATGATATTTACAACCAGGCCGTTGCCGAAGGTTTGGCAGCACCCAGTGATGAGGAAGAAGCTGAAAAAGACGAAGTGCGTTTAAAGGCTGGAAATTATAAACTCCCATTCGGAACATTACAGGTAAGTCTGGACAAATCGGGGATGTCGTGGGGTGGATACCCGCTGGATCGTTTTATTTCGACGACTGCACTGGAAGTTGATGGACTTAGAAACCGCTACCACAAATCGGGAATAGGTGTGCCCTTGGCAGCGAGTCTTGCAACAACACCCTTGTCAGAAAAAGTTGCTGGTTCAAATCGTCTTGGATCGCGCACAAAAGTTCCCGTCACCGCGCTGTTGCGTCTTGACAACGCGCGTGCCAGCCTGAGCAAGGGCAATATAAAAGGGCGAATTGAAGTTTACGCGGCGGACCAGGCCTCAACAGTGACCATCGATGGGCAAAAGCAGCCTATGGAGTCCGATTCAACGGCCGCTTTTGCTTATCAACTTAATGATAGCCCGCTCTACGCGATGGAAATCGCCGGTTTTTTCAGTGCGTCGGTCTTCACCAGTGGCCTGATTCCAAAGGATCGGGCGCAGGACGGTATTTTTACGTTGCAACCTTACCGGCCAGGGAAGATTCCCGTCGTGTTAGTGCATGGAACCGCATCGAGTCCCGCACGCTGGGCTGAATTAGTCAACGAACTGAATGGCGATCCAAAAATCTCTGAGCGCTATCAAATATGGTTATTTATCTACGACAGCGGTAGACCTGTTGGCTATTCGGCAGGCCGACTACGCAACGCACTGACAAATACGGTGCATGAACTCGACCCCGAAGGAAAAGATTCCGCATTACAGAACATGGTTGTGATGGGACATAGTCAAGGTGGATTGTTGACCAAGCTCACTGCCATTGACAGCGGGACGAAATTTTGGGATCTCATCAGTGACAAACCATTCGAGCAAATGCAGCTTAGCCCGGAAGCCCGTGAATTCGTACAGCAATCGGTGTTCTATAAACCGTTGCCTTTCGTTAAGCGCGTAGTGTTTATTTCGACACCGCAACACGGAGCCATGTTAGCCGCATCTCGATTGATAACGGGGCTTGCTTCCAAGTTGGTCAACCTACCTTTAACGGTCGTTAATAACACCGCGCTATTGGCCCAAATCGCCACCGCATCAGGCGATGAGAAAGTTACTGCGATGCTGAGCAGACCCATGACCTCTATTGACAACATGGATCCTAACAACCCCGCTCTGCAAGTTCTGGCATCCATACCCGTTACACCGGGTATTCGGGCACACTCGATCATCGCCGTCGAAGGCGATGGGCCGAAAGAAGAAGGCGATGATGGCGTGGTCGCCTATAAAAGTGCACACATTAATGAAACAGTCTCTGAGGTTGTAGTCCATTGGAGTCATTCATCCCAAGGTAGGCCAGAGGTCATTGAAGAAATCAAACGTATCCTGTTTGAACACCTGGCAGCATCAGACCCGAAAAAGCCTTGAGGCATCAAACTTCTAAGGCGATTTCCAAGAATAAATATACTCAACTTACAGAATAACCGCGTCCGCTCAAGCAAGCGCCAATGGCTCTGTTATAAGTATTCTGGCCTGCCGATGAAGCGGCGGGTTGGCTCTGAGCATTCCGGTTGTTGTCAATTTTCTGAAAGCCTTTCCTTAGCCCACCGACCGTTGCCCCAATGGCCACCCCCTTGCCTGCATTGCCGGCGATAGCGCCAATCGCCGCTCCCGCCGCTGCTCCGCGTGCGCCGCCACGGAGAACTTCGCCGCTTTGTTGAGGTTGTGAATTTGCCGGAGCGGCTTGTGCAGTGCTCGGATCGAAACCGGACTGATTAACGGCCCAGATATGACATTCGTAACGGTCTTTCGACTGCCGTTCGGTACTCTGTCCTTTTGCACAGGTTTAATTTTAACGTAAAACGCCGTCATAATACCGGCTAGATTCGGGACAGGGTGGAACACGACTGCATAAATACATGCTATGCTAGCCGGAACGCTCGGAAGTATAACTCGACACCCGCGACTATTCAATTTCTCTGGGTCATGCTGGTGTACGGTTCTTGGAATAGATTAGATTTCCTGATTGGAAGCATTCTTCAGCTAAGGAACGAGCAAGACACACTCACGAATTAAATCCCCTCACCCCAACCCT
>PMJA01000027.1 GCA_003158415.1 Methylobacter sp. | reverse complement strand
AGCGTACAACTGAGCAACAAATTATCCCACACATAAGCCAGCCAATAGTATCCAGGCTTTTGCAACGACTCTGAGCTATCTTGTTGGTAGCCTGCTTTGGGGCGGTAATGCTCAATATCCCCGTAACTAACATGGAGAATTTTCGCCTCACAAAAACAGCATTTTCCGTGCTGCATAGTGACCAATGTTTCTTTTACGGTTTCGTGANNCCGATTCAAATTGAGAATTTCTGGTTTCGTGAGCATAAATACGGCTATCAAAACTAAACGTACCCGTTCCTTGCTCGTAAGCGGCACACAAAGCAAGCTGCTTTGCTTTACCTTTGCTTCGCAATATTTCAGGTTCTTCGGCTCTGGAAATAAAAATCATTAGGCTTGTTTCAAAAGTTGGGCAGCGCGGCGAATAATATCCATAGCCTGAATATCATCGGCAGTTTCTGCCGTAGGCAAATCGCCGAGTTGTGCTTCCAATACTTTTAATTGCGCTTGATCTTCTACACTGAGTTCGGCTTTGCTGAGAATTTGCCGCCGCTGTTTTAACAGGCTTTCATAATGAGGCGAACGCGCACTTTTTAAGTCGAATAAATCGCTGGTCAATAATTGATCAATGCGCCAGCCCTGGACGTCTTGAGTTTCTTGGTGAATAACCACGCCATCGCTTTCGCGCTTTAACACCACGATGTTGGCGTTTTCTGCGGCTTGCACAATCAACGGGCTGTGCGCGGTAACGATGAACTGGGTATTAACAAAGCGTTCGCTTAAATAGGACATAATCGTCCTCTGCCATTTCGGATGCAGATGTAAGTCGATTTCATCAATCAATACTACGGCGGGTTCGGCAATGGGTTCAGGGCTGTCAGGATAACGGTTAAACAAACGCGCAGCTAAATCTACCATCCAGGCAGTCATCGTTTGATAACCTAAACTTAGCTCAAACAACATTAACCATCCATCCGGCGTTTTAAACTCAACTTTAGGATTTGGTGATTTTTGGCTAGGGTCAGTAATTCGAACATCCTCGACATCGGGTAGTAAATTGATGAGCACATCTTTAATAACAAACAAACGTTTTTGATAGGTGGCTTGAATATCTGACTCTTTACTGGCGATATAGTCAGTATCCAACAACCATTCTTCCGCGTTAATTAATTCATCTTGGCTTTGTTTAAAGCCCAAACCATATGACATTTCCTCGTTAAATGACGGTAGCTTATACTTTCCTAACGCTCTGGTCGCACTGTAAGCGTAGAGATTAATTTTTGGATCATAACCATCGTATGGGCCATTAGTCATTAGCTTTACTGCTAGCGAGCGAGTCTCAAAGCCTTTGTTTATATTGCGTAAGTTGCTATTGATGGCATAGGTAAATTCCACTTTAGAAGAATCGCTTCCTTGCCTAGGCAATGCGTGGGCCTCACTGCCAAAATTCAGCAATTGATTTTTTCCCAGAATCTCTAACAAGGTTGTTTTACCCGTCCCATTATCCCCTAAAATCACCGTCCACTGTGCAGGTCTGCCGTTACTGTCGGATAAATTCAGAGTTTGTTGTGTAGCAAAACAGCGCACGTTTTCTAATGACAACGATAGAAAATAAACACCCTCGCTGTTTTCCTTTAATTTAGTCATGCGTGTATTGACTCCGTTATTGTGAGTTCGTATTTTGGCATATTCTTCTATATTAAACCCATCAAATCAACACCAGATCGGAACGCACACCAATGCCGTTAAGTTAAGCGCCTCCTGGCAAGATAAACCGCTGGCTGAGCGGAGTCGAAGCCAGAAAAATCGCTTCGACTCCGCTCAGCGAACGACTTAACTTAACGGCATTGGAACGCACAGACTCAATACGGCTTTTATAAATCATCAACCGTCAAGATTTTGTAAATCTCATAAGCGGGTTGTTCATAGGGATGGACTTTAAGCAAGGTTTGCACCACTTCTTTGATAGCGGTATCGGAGCAAACCATCTCCACCTTGTATTCGTCTACTTTTTCCAGCTGACCGGCTTTGCCGATATATGGCTGGCTATCCGCCAAGGGCCTGAATTGACCCTCGCCCAGCACTTGCCAGCAGCAGTGATCGTAGCCCTTATAACGTCCTGCGCCTTTTGCAAACAAGGCATTTTTTACCGATTCAAGATGCGAGTCTGGAACATAAAAACTTAGTTTATACATCGATTGCTAACTCCGTGCGGAACGTAGTGGCTGTTTCTGGCTACCCACTTAAGTATGTAGCTTATGCTAGAATACCGGGTATTGAATAGAACAACCGGAGCAGAACATGACTGATGATGAATTAAAAGAATTGGTTGCGAGTCTTGCTGTTGTAAGCTAATTCCAACCCTGGCGCTTGGGTTTCGGCAATCCACGCCGGAATGACGGTATAATAAGAATTATTGCTTTTTATGCAGATGGCCTTATTTACTTAATGCCGACAGACTGTGTCGGCACTTGCGCATGTATTTTCTCACCCAAGCCATGGGGTTTAAAAACACCGGTTGCAACAGCAATAAAAAGAAAAATAAACAATATCAGTGAAAGAGTAATACGAAAAGTCAGGGCCTTAACTGTTTTTTCGGATTGTTCTTGGGTTTTATGGTTAACCAGATGATACAAGGCGGAACCGAGACTGATAATTATCAGGATAAAGGCAATTATGACGACGCTTTTGATAATCATGATAGAGTTATGCTAGCTGAAAAAGTTTTTCTATTCTCGTTTATTAATG
>PMJA01000011.1 GCA_003158415.1 Methylobacter sp. | reverse complement strand
GGCTGCCTAGCGGTATGCGGGGGCCAACACGACGGCGGCATCCAGTTGAGATCAACTTACGGCATGGGCTCCCCTTCGTACCATTTATTCCAAATGGTTTCGAAGGTGCCGTCGGCTTTCATGTCATCAAGCTTGCTCTGCCATTTCTCAACGGTACTAGCTGGAGTGTTCAGCGAAAAAGCAAGGTATCCATCCCGATCGATTGCTTGGATGTGTTGCGTTAACTGGCTCATTGCAACTCCGTTGTTCTCGGTCAGCCATTTGATATCGGGCTCTGGCAAAAGCAGCGCTTGAACCTCACCGTTGATCAGTTGCTGAAAAGCTTCCTGGGAGGTGAGAGCGGTAACTACGATATTTTGGAAATTGTTGTTAACCAGAAAGTCTTCGGTGAACCAGCCCTTCGGAGTCGCAATTGATTGAAGTGCTTTCGCTTGTTCCAGCGTATCAATAGTAATTCCCGAACTTGCAAGGGTATAAAAATTGGTCTTGTGGCAAGAGATTGGGCCCACCCATTGAAACATATTTTCACGTTCCGGCGTTCGAGCAGTAGTATATACCGCGCTGTTTGGCAGATATTGCGGTATGGCATAAGCATCAGCCCAGGTGCTTAAATTTGTCTTATTCACAAAGCCGGTTCTGGCCTGGATTTCATTTACGAAATCTACCGACGAGCCTTCAACTTTTCGGGAAGCACCAGTACCAGTGCCGTAGTTATACGGCGCCGCATCTTCAGTGAAAAGCTGAATCGTCCCCGGAATATAGTCAGCGGGCATGGTTGGGAAATAGCTCCGTAGGATTGCAACCGTAGCCTGATCCTCAATCAAAGAATTGATCGCTTTTTGAACTTTTTCAATCACATCGTCGCTGACATCTTTTGAAAAGGCAATGTAGTTAAAAACAGTGAGATAACGGGTGACGGTGTAAACATTCGCCATGAAGTAGCCGTCAGGAAGTGCTTTAATTAAGTGAAAAAAGTCGCTAGCAATAAACTTAGTCTCGCCATTCATAAAGGCCGCTAATGCCGCGTCGTAGCTATCGTAGTATTTTAAGTTTGTGAATCCGAGCTTTTCAAGGGTAGTTGTTTCAAGCCAACCTCTGACAGCCGCGATTGGTTTGATCAACTTGGCGTCGTCAATGTCCAAGGGATACTTAATACCGGAGTCGCCATTTTCAAAGATGCCATACATCCCCTGCGTGGTGGGGCCAGCCCACTTAAACAGATCTTGGCGTTCGGGTGAATATCCTAATGTTAATAATGCCCGATTGGGGCCCGCGAGTGTGGTATTTAGGGCTTCGTCCGCTGAGCTTGATAGGCTCAGCTCCATCTTGAGCCCAGCCTTTTGCATGGCTTCTTTGGCTATATCGACGTCCATTCCCACAATCTCGCCATCTTGGAGATAGCAGTTGGGTATCAGCTCGAGGCCGGTTACGCTGATTGTCTCGCTGCTTTTATTGTTGTCGTTACAACCACTGACCGCGAAAATCGCCAATAGCGAAATAGTCAGAAGGTAGATCAGTCCTGTTTTCATATTGCTCTTTTCAAAATGTTTTAATTATAAATTATCGCTATTCTCAAAATTGGCTGATGAGCATCCGAATAGCATACAAACTCCATGCTAAATGTCGGCTGGAGGACTGACGGACTTAACCCCCAGCAGGCGAAATAATTTATTGGCAGCCGAAATCGCCTATGGTTGCAACGCGTAGCCTAGAAGCCGAGTGATTAGATGGGCTATGTGACGCCCGCCTCCTTTATTACGTTGATGGCCAGCGAAGCCCGCCTATCTACGGCAGCGGCTCCTGGGTATAGGGATAGCTTGGTCGGGAGCGACGTGTAGGTGTTTGNNCATCGAAAGCAAAGTGGCGTTTGAGTCGAGGCCCGGCACGGTCGGCCGACAGCGGAGTCCTAAATCTTCTGCCATATTGTCATCGTCCGGTGCCCTACGTTAGAAGTCAACGAACGCAACTCTCCCCGCAGACGGAACGGCATCACCGACCATCCGGGCCGACAGCCGGGGGCCACGACCGAACCACGGCACCCTGCCATATAGATAGACTGGGTGTGTAGGTGCATGTGTTTTGCAGAAGATCCGTTATCGGCGTTTTGGGGAGATGCTATTCGGTGAAGGAAAAATGGCGCTAGAAATGCCTATCCCCCGGGGTGGAAATGGCCGGACGCTTCGCGGGCACAGGCGATGTCAATAGTTTCTGGGAACACATCCGGACTGGAGATGATTGTATCCACCGCTTTTCGGAGCAGGAGCTGCGCGCCGCCGGGGTTCAGTCAGAACTCCATAAAAGGATGGCGTAACTTCCGCCCGGCAATGGCGCTTAGAGATTGCAGTAGTTCCGTGGATTGACGGCTGACGATGCGCCCATGAGTTGGTCAAACCACAACCAGACTTGTTCCATCTCTGGGACGAGTTGTGCGGGGACGTTGTAGGAAAGGGTCCGGGCCGCGCACGCCGAACAAGTCCGGAGGTACAGGGTGGGATAGCACTCGACGCTGGATGTGGTTGCATGAGGTAATGAGGTGAAATCCACAGCGGCCAAGCGAGCGAATAGGTCGCTGGACTGTGCGCTGCTAAGTGAATACGTGCCGGTTGCACTCGATGGTGGCGTTTCGCGTGAGAAGGAAGACACGTTCGTCCAAGTGTCGGCCCATCCCGTCCCGCACACCACGACAGCGGGGCCCGTGCCCGCGATACCGCCTGGTGCCAGCCATGCCAGATAGGCGTCAGCGCAAGCCGTGGCGCCAGCGTCTATTTGGGTTGGGCAAGCTCCATCTGAGGCTTTAAGCACACCGGCCACAATCCGGTCACAATCGCTGGGATAGGTTTTGCCATTGCAACCACACACGGGGATATAGACTGCCGGACAGCCAATACCAGCACCCGTGAGCGTGCAGGTTCCGCTTGCATCGGCGATGGTGCCACAACTCGAAGCCAGATCGCAGAATTGGCCCGTCGCACAGGTGACGCCGAGCAGTCCGCCACAGGTCTTGCTCGTGTTGCCTCCGGTTCCAATGGTACCGCCGTCGCCGGTTTTCCCTCCAGTGCTACTCGTTCCACCTGAGCCTGTGACGCCACCGACACCTGTCTTGCCACCAGTTCCTCCCGTGCCGCCACACGCACCATCCGACGCTTTCAGAACACCCGACCTAGTTCGGTCACAATCGCTGGGGTAGGTCTTGCCATCGCAGCCGCACACGGGGATGTAGACCGCCGGGCAGCCGTCATCTGTAAAAGTGCAGGTTCCGGTCGCGTCGGCGATGGCACCGCAGTTCGAAGCCAGATCGCAGAATCGGCCCGTCGCACAGGTGATGCCAGTCTTCCCGCCACAAGTCTTGGACGTGCTGCCTCCTGCTCCCGTCGCGCCGCCTGAGCTGATCTGTCCACCCGTCTGTCCCCCCACACCTCCGGTGCTGATCGGTGCATCCTCGGCTAGAGTGCCACCCGTGCCGCCCGAANNTGCATGCCGAGCAGGGCGTCGCTACTACAAGCGGCCATCAGGCCTACCCAGCTGACGAGTGCGAATGTGAGGCAGAAGTTTTGTGAGTATGGACGTGTGTTCATTATGAGCGACCACTGTATCTTATAAGGTACTCATAAAGAACCCTCACCGAGGGTCATTTTGAAAAAGACGCATGGCACCCATTGATTCCCGACCGCTACTACCGAGAGGCGGCTTGAACAGGTTCGATCGTTTGTTGGTACCGGACGAGTTCCGGAAACACCGCCCCCGAGCGCGGGGCGGTGGGTGGTACGCCGCTCAGACCTCACCTTGACGGCGCCACGTACAGGTGTCACTGTTACACCATGGTGACCAGTATCAGTATCAAACAGCTCCATCAGACGACAGGCGAGCACGTGCGACTGGCTGCCAAGTCCAAGTCTGCCATTGAGGTCACCGACCGGGGCAAGCCTATCGCCGTGCTGGCTAGGCCCGCCCTACTCGCGGCGAAACGCCGACAGCGCACCTTGCTGCCCGAATACAAGTCCTTGCTTTCGCGCAAGACATCCGGCACGGTGCTTGACGATCTGGATGTGGTTCGGGGTGACCGTTGATCGCGTGTGACACTTCGGCGGTTGCCAAGTTCTACGTCCCAGAGAAGGAATCGCGATCTGTTCGCCAATTGCTGGAGCGGGCAGATCAAGCCTGTGTGTCCGATCTGGTGCGTCCAGAAATCATGGCGGTCTTTCATCGCCGTCTGCGCGAAGAAACCTGGAGCCGACGGGATTTTCAGGCGGCGGTTCGTCAGTTCCAGCACGACGATCTGGCCGGCTTCTGGACCTGGCTGCCCGTCGATGGCCTCATCATGAGGGCGGCCGCCGAGACCTTCGCAACGCTACCTCCAATGATCTTTCTGCGCTCGTCAGACTG
>PMJA01000286.1 GCA_003158415.1 Methylobacter sp. | reverse complement strand
TCTTTCCGATTCACCCAAACGGCTCCGGAGTCGGGCTTGAGAACCCCGATGAGATGGCGCAGCAGCGTACTCTTCCCGCAGCCGCT
Organism: Methylobacter sp.; assembly: GCA_003158415.1. Taxonomy (GTDB): domain Bacteria; phylum Pseudomonadota; class Gammaproteobacteria; order Methylococcales; family Methylomonadaceae; genus Methylobacter_C. The sequence continues at coordinate 7,721 of PMJA01000286.1, read as the reverse complement.
CCCGCCCATGATAATAAAAATATCGCCGCGCTCCACGGCAAAGTTCAGGTCCCGTTGGATGACGTTGTCTCCATAGGCCATGGTGAGATCCCGGATCTCTATGTGAGGCCCGGATTGGGACAGCGATTCAGGCTCTTCTTTTCCCAAGGTAGCTCCCATTTTTTGTTGGCACCATCTTACTGTTCGCCGTCATACATCACCTGCTGTGATCTGATCTCAGATTCCAAGCATATTGCACAAGACCGTGATAATTGCCGTAGCCGTAATAATGCTTACAATACCCGTTACCACCGCCGATGTTGTAGCGTCACCGACAGCCGAAGCGCTTCGTCCACACTGCGTACCGCGCAAGCATCCGGCAAAAGCAATGAGGATGCCGAATACAAAGCCGCTGAATACGCCGATCCAGACGTTAGTCAGTGTGACGGCAGACCTCGTTTGATTGAAGTATTCCCGGAGGCTGATGTCAAAACCGCCCACGCCTACAACCATCCCGCCCAGAGCGCCCATGAGGTCTGCATAAAGGGTGAGAAGCGGCATCATGACGGCAAGGGCGATGACCCTTGGAAGCACAAGGAACTCCACGGGAGATATCCCGGAGGTCCTCAGTGCGTCAATCTCCTCATTGACCTGCATGGTGCCTATACGCGCTGCGAAGGATGCACCGGTCCGGCCTGCCATGATGATGCCTGCCATAATGGCGCCCATGGCACGGACCATTGCAATACCCACAAGATTGGCGATATAGATTTGTGCGCCGAACATGGCCAATTGCACGGAGCCCACAAAAGCCAGAATCAAGCCCACCAGCAGGCTGATCAAGGTAACGATAGGCAGTGCCGAGGGCCCGCAATCCTGGATATACCGCCATAAATCGATCCAGCGAAAGCGTGCTTTGCCGTGCATCAAGGCATAGACACTGAGTGCCGTTTCGCCGATGAAAGTTACTAGCGCCTGACTGTCCTTATAGATGCGCAAGCCGCCTTTGCCGATGATTTCCAGCCACGGCGCTTGAACTGCCTGACGCCGCGCGCCGGCCCGTTCGGGTACGGCATAAACCAGACTCAACAAGCCTTGAATGCCTTCGGGCAAGGTTGCGATGTCCACCTGTATGCCCTGTTTTGTGCCGTAATCAATCAGGCGTATCAGTTGGGTCATCAGCAAGCTATCCCAGCGCCCCAGTTCTGCCGTCGAGAACACCAGCTGCTTGGTACCGGTGGTTCCATCCAGTTGCGCCAATACGGCTTCCAGGGGAGGAATCGTCGCATCCAGCACCCAATCGCCGATAATAGCGGCTTCCAGCGTCTGATCTTTACGACTCACATTGATTTTACAGGGAACGTTGGTTGCGGTCATAACGGTCATGATGGTGTGGGAAAAGTTGCTTGGGTTAATGAGTTATTCGAGGCGATGCCTAAATTTAACATAAAGACATAATTTCCGATATTGATTTAGGTACGCGATGCGTACCGGGCTACCGGGCTCAGCCGGACGGGGTATGCTGCCCCGTCCGAAACGTTTTGCGCAGGTTTGCACAACCGCTGGGTTTCGGGCATTGTAAAAACGTTAGGGAGGTACTATACAAGATAGGTGTAAGCCGATTTCAACTTTATTAATTTCAATTATGCTGTCAGCTGCCAAATTCTAATATAATGCCGTTCTATTTATTCGTTTATTTTTTCCGGGAGTTTCTGCACAAGACTTAAGTTAGCGCAGCCTGAGGTTTTTAAAAAAGCGTTTGGTTTATAATGCTGAACATACACCGTACTTAACGCGTTACGTCCTAGCTTGATCTAGGCAGGAGTAGGAAATGATTTACATCGCCCCCAACCAACCTGACAGTAAGGTTCACTTTAAATCCCGTTATGGTAATTTTATCGGCGGTAACTGGCTTGCCCCGGTTAAAGGCCGGTATTTTGAAAATTTAAGTCCTGTAAACGGCAAAGTATTTTGTGAAATACCCCGGTCATCCGCTGAAGATATAGAACTGGCATTGGATGCGGCGCATGCCGCGAAAGCGGCCTGGGGAAAAACGTCAGTCGCGGCCCGGTCGAATATCCTGTTGAAAATCGCCGATCGCATCGAAGCCAACCTTGAGCTGTTGGCGGTGGCCGAAACCTGGGATAACGGCAAAGCCGTACGCGAAACACTGGCTGCGGACGTGCCGTTGGCGGCCGATCATTTCCGCTATTTCGCCAGCTGTATACGCGCTCAGGAAGGTTCCCTAGGTGAAATTGACGAGCACCTAGTGGCTTATCATTTCCATGAACCGCTGGGCGTGGTCGGGCAGATCATTCCGTGGAATTTTCCCTTGCTGATGGCGAGCTGGAAATTAGCACCGGCCTTGGCGGCAGGCAACTGTGTGGTGATGAAGCCCGCCGAGCAAACGCCCGCGTCTATTCTGGTGCTGATGGAGTTGATCGGCGATTTATTGCCCGCAGGCGTTATCAACATCGTCAACGGTTACGGTGCGGAAGCCGGGCAAGCCTTGGCAAGCAGTACCCGTATTGCAAAAATATCGTTCACCGGCTCAACGCCGGTCGGCGCGCATATTTTAAAGTGCGCGGCGGAAAATATTATTCCCTCCACGGTAGAGCTGGGCGGAAAATCGCCCAACATCTTTTTTGAAGATGTGCTGGCTCAGGAAGACGCGTTTGTCAGCAAATGTATAGAAGGCGCGGTCATGGCCTTTTTTAATCAGGGCGAAGTGTGTACCTGTCCTTCGCGTTTGCTGATTCAGGAATCCATTTATGAAAAATTCATCGCTAAAGCCATTGCGCGATCCGGGCAGATCAAGCGCGGCAACCCCTTGGACACGGAAACGATGGTAGGTGCGCAAGCCTCTAAACAACAATTCGATAAGATTTTGAGTTATGTTCAAATCGGCAAGGATGAAGGCGCCGAAGTGTTGGTCGGCGGCGGGGTTGAATCGTTGGGCGGTGAATTCTCTGATGGTTTTTATATCGAACCGACGATTATGAAAGGCGGCAATAAAATGCGAATCTTTCAGGAAGAAATTTTCGGCCCAGTTATTTCGGTGACCACCTTCACCGATGAAGCGGAAGCTCTGGCGATAGCTAACGATACCCAATTCGGTTTGGGCGCGGGCCTCTGGACACGCGATATAAACCGCGCCTACCGTATGGGGCGAGGTATTCAGGCGGGACGGGTGTGGATCAATTGTTATCATCATTATCCCGCTCATGCCGCTTTCGGGGGCTATAAAAAATCCGGCATCGGTCGTGAAACCCATAAAATGATGCTCGATCATTACCAGCAAACCAAAAACATGCTGGTTAGTTACGATATTAATCCCTTAGGTTTTTTCTAACCCAATACCACTGCACAAATAGGTTGAACTGCTAAGCGTTGTAACCTACCGACAATTTTTTAACAATGTGAGATTCGAAAATGTTTGATCCTAAAGCTATAGATGATATTGCCAGCCGATTGGCGGGCGCCATTCCTCCCGGTCTGAGTAACCTGAAAGACGATCTGGAAAAAACCTTCCAGGCTATCTTACAAGGTGCGTTGGGTAAGCTGGATTTGGTTACTCGTGAAGAATTTGAAGTGCAAAAGCTGGTTTTGGCAAAAACCCGCTCAAAACTGGAAGACCTGGAAAAGCGCGTGTCTGAAATGGAGCAGAGCGTGCTTAACAAGGCCGAATTGTAACTGTTCATAAGTATCATGGGCTTAGCGGTTATCTACAGCAGGGGGCGCTCAGGCATAGAAGCCCCGCTGGTAACGGTTGAGGTGCATGTGGCTAACGGCTTGCCTGCGCTCAATATCGTCGGTTTGCCGGAAACGGCGGTTAAAGAAAGCAAAGACCGGGTGCGCGGCGCGATATTAAACTCCCGTTTTGAATTTCCCGCCCAGCGGATCACCGTCAATCTGGGGCCCGCTGATTTACCCAAAGAAGGCGGTCGTTTCGATTTAGCTATCGCTTTGGGGATTTTGGCGGCATCGGGACAAATCCCGACGGCTAACCTTAAATACTACGAATGTTGACATTTTGGGAAATAGATGCGACATTTGGGAAATAGATGCGACAAAAGCCGAATTTATTGAGAGCTGAGCTGTAATTTTCTTCTTACTTCGGGTTCCACTTACGACTTTATCCGAAACTAATATTTCAATTTTGCAAAGCTTTGTGCTGGACAATATAAACCGGTCATCATCAAAGATGACGTTGTGATTTAGGAATGAGTTTGATGCTTCATCCTTTGTGTATACAATCAACAGTGAAGGACATCCGTTTGGTGTTCTAAAAACTTGATTATTACAATTTCACATGTCCATCCCCCTTAATTACAAAATCAATAAAATTTATAACGAAGTCAGACTTAAATGCAATCTTAGGGATAATGATACTGAATGGATGGCATGGTGGTACTGCGGTCTTTATAAAAATCATATGGCTGAATCACAGCCTAATGCTGTAGTGGCTTTCAGGGAATTGTCTGCTGGTAATCTGTCAGACGATATAATTATTCGTAAGATCCCGCTCACGGCACTTGGTCAAGTTAGAATAGGCACAGTTTGGAAAGATGGTGTGTGCCGTTCAGAAGCAATTTTTGATACTTGGACGTTTACGGTCGATTTTACTAACGATTCATGGAAGTTTAATTCGCTTCATGAGTCTTGTGAGAAAGGCCTTAAACCGCCATACCCGCAAAGCATACACCCAATCAGATACCATAAAGATAAAAACTGGCTTATTGAATTTAGATTACCAACAGGCGGTAAACTGATTATCCCCTGTATGGAATTCTTCTCACGATGTTACGGACGCTCCCAAGAGCTGAATCGAGTTCTAGCAACGTATCCATGGCACGGAGAAAATAGCGTAGATTATAGTCGCTTATATGCTCCTATTGATGAACAGGAAGAGGAGGGGAAATGGAAGGTGAAATTACGCAAGCGTCTTGTCAATGGAGACGTTATATTTCTTGCTCACGCAAAATATGATTCTTACACAGAGAAGGAGGCGAAAAACATTTATGCGCAGATTGAATTTGAATACGATCCTGAAAAAATAACCCCTCTCTTTATTCAAGTAGGGCCCTGGTTTACGGGGATCGCAGAGATTAAAGTTCAAGGTATTTGGTTCGATGACAAGCAATCCTTCCTAGCCTTACGAATCATTGGATGTAGTGATCCAGGAGGAGTACCTATCATACGGGATAGGGATGACATGAGTAATGCTAATAATTCTACCGAGGAAGCTGGAGCAGGCGACGAAGGGGCTGGAATACCAAACAAGGTATTATCAACGCAACCGGAAATAATAGATTTAACGGGTAATGCCGAACCAGATCACGATACTGCTATGATCGAGATACACGATTCAGATTTCGAAGTTTTGGGGCATCCTCGTGTTGTAATTGACGTAAGAAAAGCTCGTGCAAAAGATGGGACAGGCTCTCGCACTGAAGTGGATGTTACCGAATTTTCAAGTGGCGAAAATTATAGTAGTGAGAAAGGTGTTGGTTATGCTGCTATTCATGCTCGGCAGATCATGGAGTCCAAAGGCATGTTACAAGACATGTGGAATGCTATGTTGTTCCTAATGGAAAAACAGCCAGACCTAATACAGTCCGTAAACTGGTTTACTTTTCAGGATAAATTCAGTGAGAGTAAACTGCCAAAACTCATTGCATTACAGCCTTTTGACACACTGGATGAAAAAAAAGAAATCGATAATGAAGCCAGAAATTGGGCGTACTTGGACAAAAGTAATCTCAAAATGCGGGGCGTTTTAGTCGCGCGGCTGATATCAAATGGAATTCCCATTTACATCCTTGAGATTCAAAGGAAGCCAAGAAAGAAAAAGGATCATGAGGGAACACCTAAAGATGCCGAAGAATCCTTCAGGGGCTTAGTGTTCATGCCAAATGACAATTGTCAGTTTGAGACATGTCTGCAAGAAATGCTATCCGGCATACGTAATGTTAGAGGCGTGGTAAACAAGCTAGTAGGACTGTGTCCTGGCAAAGCTGCCACATTCAAACATGGATCTGCCGTCAATGAACAGATGCCGTGCGAGGTAGCGGTGTTGAATGCACTACATAACATTGGAGTAACACAGGTTTTTGGTTCTGCTTATCTGGCGTTAGAAATTTCAAAGAGTAAAGACAAAGTCACCTGAAGACCTATACCGGTTACTTCAGTGAAGAATGGTGGGAATGCCGTTTTATTACGAAATAAGTCGTCGGTATGCCTGTCTGCGAGACAAGCCGAACTATTGGGTCAATGCTTCGGCCAATGTATAATCCTGTACAGCAAGTTGAATGCGGCATTCAGCCGGTGGGTTTTGTCGGTGTTTGAGTATCGTGTAATGAAATCGCGCAAGATAACAGATATGAATGCCCGCCTGATGTAAACAATATAGTGAGATCCACTTATCTGTTAATGGTTAATTGGGATTCCATCGCAAAACGAACCTCTGGAAGAGCATCCGTTTTGGATTCTTTAAGCAAACCTTGTAGGGCTTGGTCTTGTGGATGCTGGCTGACAAGTGTATTAGCCACTTTTACACATGCCTCTCGAATGCTGGATGCATTAATGGCTTCCTGGCAGTTAGGTTCAATATTGGTGTAGTCTGCTGCGTTAAAGATATTCGGTATAGCTTCTATCAGTGTTGCGACTTGATCTTCGGATAGCAATTGTTTTTTGAATAGTTCACCTGCAACCAAAAGTAGCTGTTGCAATCCCACAGTGCGGCCTGATTCGATAATGATAATTAAATTCGAAATCAGATGGTTGAGTTGTAACTGGCTTGCCGCCGCTGATAGCTCCATCCATTTTTGCAAAGCTATCGCTGCATAACACACTTCGCGTTCGTCACGGCTTTGCAAGGATTTTCGGATGCTTTTTTCAACAGTGGTCGCAATGCATTCGTTAATCGGCGCAAAATAAACGAAGGCGGGTATCGCGAAGAACGCCTCTTCGACTTCTTCATAAAATACCTTTAATTGCTCAAATCGCTCAACGGTTTTCGCTTCATTAGTTAGTACAGGCGCAATTGCATAGGAAAGTGCGTTGCCGATGCTATCTATCAATTGTTTTCTAGCACTATTGGTAGTGCCAAAAAAGCTATCCTTTTCTATTTGTGGTCGCCACACCATCAATCGATCAAACAATGCTAATGCCTGTTCTGGTGTTGGGAACAGGCGTGTTGCCTCATTGGCCGCAGCATTCGCCATACCCTCAAAGAGCCGGACGGCGCAATCAATTACCGGAGACGGGTAGATGAGCAACTCTCTCTGGGTATTCGTCAAAATATCTTCTTCATACTCATACAAATGGTGGCATACTAGCTCCTTGGCTTGTTCTGCATCTGGTGCAGGCAGGAGAAGTAAAGCATGAGGGCGTAGACCTGTATTGGGCAAAGTTTGTTGGGTTATTTGGTTTCCCCATATCTTTTTTGCCAACTCATCCGACTCTTCTTGCGTTAAGTATTCACTGGTTTTCAAATAGAGAAGTCGTTCGAGCGACGGTGTGCCACTAGGCGGATTCATCGAGCTACGCTCTATCTGTTCTCTAATTTCTTTGTTCTCGTCAAGTATTTTTTGAAATTCAGGAAGCCAGTTGGCTGTGTTGATATCTGATTTTTCTACTAAAGATTCTGGGGAAATTGAGTCAATCAGAGCCTTTATCCGGTTATTTATCTGAAAATCAGCTTTATGCCTTCTTGGTGGTTGGCGATTTATAGGGTTTGG
>PMJA01000075.1 GCA_003158415.1 Methylobacter sp. | reverse complement strand
AAAATGTCAGATTATAAGGGTTTGCAAATGTCTTGGTTCGTAAGTCTTCTGTATCTTTGGAGATAGATATAAATTTAAAAGAATAACCTGGGTAATTGGAAATATCTTTTTTATTGAGAGCGGATTCAATCTTCTGCTTAGTTGCTGTGGCAGAAACTTGGATAATGATACTATTTGTGATATCAACTAAATCAATACCTGCCGCATTTTGTTGTATAGAATTAATGTTTGTTAAGTTCCAACCAAAGAGCAGATTAAAAAAATGCAGATAAAAGTTTTCTGCATGAATATTCAAATCAAGAATATTTAGTCCTCCACGTACATTGATACGGGTAGCAAGTATACTGAGCTCACGTTCTATATAGTTGAAATATTCTGAGCGATTCATTGCAGTAGCTTCCGATGATTGGACAGGACTGGTTTAAGTTAAGGTGGAAGTTAGCCTATTATATATAGGTCTTCGTCGAGCCACTAGAGGAAGCGTCGTGAAGCCTACTTGTAGCGGCCTGCAAACATCGCTCAGGGCCCACATTAAGTGCCAATAAGAAAATACAGGCTTCCAGTGAAAGCGGCCACAGGCAATTAACTAATTTGAGACTTTCTGATTGGCAACCATCGGCCAATTCCTGCCGAATGTGACCGTCCACTTTAAGGCAAGCAATTTTGCGAAATGAAGTCCATCTGTGCGCCAAAATAAGACCTTCGTTGAACTAGACACTGGTTTGTCTTAAAAGCCCAATTCGCGTGTAGTTGTCTTGAACAGGCAATGTTTTTTTCATAATAGGCAGTTTTTTTTTCATATTTCAAATATTATTGTATAGTTAAATCATGGATAAGCAACTCGCCACAACACTTTTTGAATCACTAGCATCTGGCATTCGACTGGATATTTTTCGACTGTTAGTTAAACATGCACCCACAGGGTTGGTCGCAGGTGAAATAGCCTCAATATTGGTCTTGCCGTCAACTAACCTGTCGTTTCATCTGAAAGCCATGACCCACGCCAGTTTGGTTAACGTGACCCAAGAGGGGCGTTACCAACGTTATCGAGCGAATCTTTCAGTGATGCAGTCGTTGATAGATTATCTGACTGCCGAATGTTGCACAGGTAACCCGGAGCAGTGTTTTGATGCCGATAAGGCAACAGTCTGCTGCGACACCAATTAATTTTTTCTTAAATTCGGAGACTATTGATTATGAATGTTCTGTTTCTTTGCACTGGCAATTCTTGCCGATCTCTGATTGGCGAAGCCACTTTCAATCATCTTGCTCCAGAAGGTTGGCATGCAATTAGTGCTGGCAGCAAGCCTCTAGGCCGACTAAACAGCGGTGCGGTGGCGTTGCTTGAGCAGGAAGGCATTTCTACTGAGGGCTATTACAGTAAATCATGGAATGATCTGCCCTTGACACCGGATATTGTTATTAGTGTTTGCGGCAATGCGGCCAACGAAACCTGTCCAGCTTATTTGGGCCCCGTTTTACGCAGTCATTGGGGAGTTGAAGATCCTGCACATGCCGAAGGTACTGAAGAGGAAATTCGTGCAGCTTTTATGGCTGCCTATCGCATCCTGCGCCATCGCATTGAACAATTCCTGGTGTTGCCATTGAATGAATTGAAAAACGACCGCGAACGCTTGAAACCTGAAATGGATCGTATTGGCACCCTGTTACCCTAATTATTAAGGCGCTTTATCATGACAACAATTCAAATTTTTGATCCTGCCTTATGTTGCAGCACCGGTGTTTGCGGTGTAGACGTAGATCAGGAGTTAGTCGGTTTTTCTGCCGATGTAGACTGGGCCAAGCAAAATGGTGCAGACATTCAGCGTTTTAATTTGGCTCAGCAACCGATGGCGTTTGCGGAAAACTCAGTAGTAAAGAGCTTTCTGGAACGGTCCGGTGCCGAAGCTTTACCCTTGATTCTGGTTGATGGTGATGTGGCTTTAGCGGGTCGCTATCCAACCCGCCCTGAACTGGCTCGTTGGGCATCAATTACTTTGGTAGAAGACAAACCCCAGTCCAGCTGTTGCAGCGGCACCAGTTGCTGTTAAATGATTTTGGATAGCTGTTATGAATGACTGCAAGTTTCTCGACCAGCCGCCACGATTTCTGTTTTTTACCGGTAAGGGCGGTGTCGGCAAAACCTCAATCGCTTGTGCCACAGCTATACAACTGGCGGATGCAGGGCATCAAGTATTGCTGGTGAGCACCGATCCTGCATCAAATGTTGGTCAGGTGTTGGGTGTAACCATCGGCAATCAGATCACCGCCATTCCGGCGGTGCCAAGATTGGCGGCATTGGAAATTGATCCACAAGCGGCGGCGCAAGCTTATCGAGACCGCATTGTTGGTCCGGTGCGCGGAGTTTTACCTGATGCAGTCGTGAAAGGCATAGAAGAACAACTGTCCGGTGCCTGTACTACGGAGATCGCCGCGTTTGACGAATTTACCGCATTATTGACAGACTCGGCGTTGACCGCTGACTATCAGCACATTATTTTTGACACAGCACCGACGGGTCATACCATCCGCCTATTGCAACTGCCCGGTGCCTGGACTGGCTTTCTTGATGAAGGTAAAGGCGATGCCTCTTGTCTCGGCCCCTTAGCGGGTCTGGAAAAACAACGTAGCCAATACAAAGCGGCAGTCGATGCTTTGGCCGATCCCCAAAGGAGTCGCCTAATTTTGGTAGCTCGCGCACAGCAAGCCACCTTATGGGAAGTGGCCCGCACCCATGAGGAGTTGGATGCAATCGGTTTATCGCAGCAATATTTAGTCATCAATGGCATTTTACCAGAAGACCAAGTGGCGCAAGATCTGCTGGCAAACGCTATTTATCAACGCGAACAACGGGCGTTAGCCGAGATGCCGGAGGTGCTTAAAGCACTACCCATTGACCGCATCGAGTTGAAACCGTTTAATCTGGTCGGACTGGATACGCTACGACATTTATTTACCACAGCGGTGCCGACAATAGCTCATGATGCTGCCATCACCCAAGCCATTCAAGTGCCAAGCCTGTCAAAACTGGTCGATGCTATTGCCGCCGAAGGCCACGGCCTAGTGATGTTAATGGGCAAAGGCGGTGTCGGTAAAACGACTCTGGCAGCCGCTGTGGCGGTGGATCTTGCGCAACGCGGCTTACCGGTACATCTAACCACTTCAGATCCCGCAGCCAACTTGACTGAAACGCTAAACGGCGTGCTGGATAATCTGACCGTCAGCCGAATTGATCCTTATGTCGAAACCGAGCATTATCGCCAACAAGTGTTGAAGACCAAAGGTGCGCAACTGGATGCGCAGGGTCGAGCGTTACTGGAAGAAGATTTGCGCTCACCCTGCACCGAGGAAATTGCTGTATTCCAGGCATTTTCACGGGTTATCCGTGAAGCGGGCAAAAATTTCGTGGTGATGGATACTGCGCCCACAGGTCATACCTTGTTGCTGCTGGATGCCACCGGCGCTTATCACAGGGAAGTCAGTCGGCAGATGGACAGTGGCGTTCATTACCTGACCCCGATTATGCAGCTACAAGATCCCAAGCAAACCAAAGTATTGCTTGTGACGTTGGCGGAAACTACGCCAGTGTTGGAAGCTGCGAATTTACAAGTCGATCTACGTCGCGCCGGGATTGAACCGTGGGCCTGGGTAATAAACAACAGTGTCGCAGCGACAACCGTCCATTCGCCGCTGCTTCGGCAACGTGCCGCCAACGAATTGGGTGAAATAAATGCTGTTGCCAATCAGTATGCTAAGCGTTATGCCGTTGTACCGCTATTGCAAGAAGAGCCGGTAGGTGTTGCCCGCTTACTAGAATTGGCTGGAGATAACTGAATAAACGCTGAATACTGAGATGATCGAGAAAGTCTACGACCTGCTGTAAGCCGTCGAAACACGAAACAGACAGCTAAACCAATCTTTTACGATTGCCCCAACGAATAAGGATAGATTGTGTGAGCAAAGCGAACCACAATCTTATCCGGTTGTTGGACAAGCCCGACGGTAATCGATGCTTAACAATAAGCAAATATGTTTTTGGGGGCTAGCGAAATGGGGGGCTCTGGAAGAGGTGTTATTTTCTTAAGGCGTGCCAAGGCCTTACCCTGATTTCAGGGTAAAAAATGTGCGCTATATCATAGGGACAATAAGGCTCCTCTATCCAAGTGAGTGGCGGGTTATTAACTCAGAAATACTTAGCCGGATTGCCAGTTAGGTTGAATAAAACCAATGATATTCTGTGGCGATTGACAATGCGGACACTTAAATTCGGGCCTGGGGCGTGGGCTGATAATTTCGACGATGACCCGTAATACCAGCTGAACGAGTTGTAGCGTTTTTT
>PMJA01000332.1 GCA_003158415.1 Methylobacter sp. | reverse complement strand
GAGAATATTAAAATTAGACATAGTTATATATGATATGGAAACAGGGTATTGTAACAAAGAGCCTGTTACCCTTTTATGACAGCAAGCAAAATTTAGACATCAAGCTTAATGAGTATGAAATAAGCCGTCAGGAGCCTTGTCGAACAAGGCATTGCATTCAGCTTCTAAAATGCCGCCAACGATAGCACCGTTACGAAAGGCCGCTTGCGCGATCACAGCTGATGCGCGGATATTAATTTGCTGCCAGTGACGTTTTTGTAAATAGGGAATAGACGTTCCATAATAAACGCAGCCTATGCCCGCCCATAGAATGGCGCTTTGGCACATAGGGCAGGGNNTTGATTATAGCCTTCGGCCACTATCTCCCCCGTTACCCGTTTTACGATGACGGCGCCAAACGGGAATGCCGGTACGGTTAAAGCCAGCGCTATTGCTTTTCGCATGTAGTCTTCATGATTCATTGGCATAAACTCCTAATGATATGTAGAGCAGTTGAAAACCGTGCATGAAATAACGTCGACATCTTACTCCCTCTCCTTCTGGGAGAGGGTTGGGGTGAGGGGATTTAATACATAAGTTATTTCGTGTTCGTTTCTAAGCTTTAAAAAACCGCAAGCCTTCGTTGTCGGCATCCACTTTTATAGTATCACCGGCGGCAAAATAACCTGACAGTATCTCTTGCGCCAGCGGATTTTCCAGCTGCTGCTGTATCGCGCGTTTCATCGGTCTTGCGCCGTATACCGGGTCGAATCCCGCCTCGCCCAATAAATCCAGAGCGGCATCGGCGATTTCAAAGCCGATTTCCCTGTCCTGCAAACGCTGACGCAGGGATTCAATCTGTATGCGGGAAATGGCCCTGATTTGTTCGCGTCCCAAGGGATGGAACACCACAGCCTCGTCGATCCGGTTGATAAATTCGGGCCGAAAGTGCTGGCTTACTTTTTCCATCACCGCCGCTTTCATCACCGGATACAGCGCTTCCCCCGCCAGTTCCTGAATAATATCGGAACCCAGATTTGATGTCATCACGATGACCGTATTCCTGAAATCGACGGTGCGGCCTTGGCCGTCGGTCAAGCGACCGTCATCCAGCACCTGCAACAGGATATTGAACACATCGGGATGCGCTTTTTCAATTTCATCCATTAAGATAACCGAATACGGCTTACGTCTGACCAGTTCGGTTAAATAACCGCCTTCTTCATAGCCGACATAGCCGGGAGGCGCGCCGATCAGTCTGGCAACCGAATGTTTTTCCATAAACTCGGACATATCGATACGCACCATCGCATCGACAGTATCAAACATAAATTCCGCCAGGGCTTTGCACAATTCGGTTTTACCCACACCGGTGGGGCCTAAGAATAAGAACGAACCGTTGGGGCGGTTGGGGTCAGACAATCCCGCCCGTGAGCGGCGTATGGCATTGCTGACCGCTTTCAGCGCTTCATCCTGCCCGACCACACGCTTGCTTAAGTATTCTTCCATGTGCAATAACTTCTCGCGCTCGCCTTCCATCATTTTCGAAACCGGAATCCCTGTCCATTTGGAGACCACTTCGGCAATTTCTTCTTCGGTGACTTTATTGCGTAGCAAGGTCATTTTCTGGGTTTCACCCGGTTCGGCGGCCAGAGCTAATTGTTTTTCCAATGCCGGAATAATGCCGTACTGCAACTCCGACATGCGCGCCAGATCATTAACACGACCCGCCGCTTCCAGATCGGTACGGGCGTGTTCGAGCTTTTCCTTGATCGACGCCGAACCTTGCAAGGAGGCTTTTTCCGCTTTCCAGATTTCTTCCAGATCAGAGTATTCTTTTTCCAGATCGCCAATGTCGTCTTCCAGTATTTCCAGGCGTTTTTTGGAAACGGCATCCTGTTCTTTCTTTAACGCGACCTGTTCCATTTTTAACTGGATCAAACGCCGGTACAGTTTATCCATTTCTTCGGGTTTGGAATCCATTTCCATGCGGATGCGGCTGCCCGCTTCATCGATCAAGTCTATGGCTTTGTCCGGTAACTGTCGGTCGGCAATGTAACGGTACGATAAAGTTGCCGCAGCAACAATAGCCGGGTCGGTAATCTCGACGCCATGATGCACTTCGTATTTTTCCTTCAAGCCGCGCAAAATGGCGATAGTGTCTTCAACGGACGGCTCATCAACCATAACTTTCTGAAAGCGGCGTTCCAGCGCGGCGTCCTTTTCCACATATTTGCGGTATTCGTCCAGCGTGGTCGCGCCTACGCAATGCAATTCGCCGCGCGCCAGTGCGGGCTTTAACATATTGCCCGCATCCATTGCGCCTTCTGCTTTGCCTGCGCCCACCATGGTATGCAGTTCATCAATAAACAGGATAACTTGGCCGTCTTGAGTTTCAATCTCTTTTAAGACCGCTTTGAGGCGTTCTTCAAATTCGCCGCGAAACTTGGCCCCGGCTATCAATGCCGCCATATCCAGCGACAACACCTGTTTGCCTTTAATGCCTTCCGGCACCTCGCCGTTAACGATACGTTGCGCCAGACCTTCGACTATCGCCGTTTTGCCGACGCCGGGCTCTCCGATCAACACCGGATTGTTTTTAGTGCGCCGTTGCAACACCTGAATCGTGCGCCGGATTTCATCATCCCGACCGATGACGGGATCCATTTTGCCCTGTTCCGCGCGTTCGGTCAGGTTGATGGTATATTTATTCAAGGCCTGGCGCTGGTCTTCGGCATTAGGATCATCCACCGCCTCGCCGCCGCGCATTTTATCTATTGCGGTTTCGACGTTTTTCTTCACGACGCCCGTTTTTTTAAGCAGGTCGTTTAAAAACCCTTTTTCCTCGCAAGCCGCTAATAAAAACAACTCGCTGGAAATGAATTTATCATTGCGCTTTTGGGCCAGTTTGTCGGTTAAATTCAGCAGCCGGGATAATTCGTTGGAGATCTGGACATCGCCGCCCGAACCGCTAACGGTGGCGACGCGCCCCAATTCCTTAACCAGATCGGTGCGCAACAATTGGGTATTGACGCCCAGCTGGGCCAGCAACGGCTTGATACTGCCGCCTTCCTGATCCAGCAACGCCATCATCAGATGCGCGGGTTCAATAAATTGGTGGTCTTTTCCCAAGGCCAGACTTTGGGCATCAGCCAATGCCGTTTGAAACTTGCTGGTTAATTTATCCATTCGCATCGTGTTCACCTTTAAAAAGTATGTTAATTGCTGTTGATATGAGGTAGGTTAGTACAAAAACAAGCAGACCGCTTACTTTTATAGTTAAATACTTTGCAGTATGAGGCAAGCCTAGAGCGGCCTTGAAAGTCCCTTAAAGAAATAGACACGGTTAAACATGGCAAGACGAAGCGAGCACAGCCTGGAAGAAATAAAGGCAATGGTTCTGGATGCGGCGGAAACCATCGTCATTGAGGAAGGATTTTCGGCATTAAAAGCGCGTAATATTGCCAGGGAGATTGGTTATACCGTGGGCAGCATCTATATGGTATTTACCAATATGGCGGATTTGATTCTGCACATTAATGCCAGAACCCTGGATGCTATTGCCGCGCAGTTGGAGCAAGCGCAAGACGGCAGTGCAGAAGAATCGATTGAGACGCTGACCCTGACTTATTTAAGCTACGCCCGTCAGCACTTTGATCGCTGGCGCACTGTTTTTGATTATCGTAGGCTAGACAGTGCCGAAATCCCTGGCTGGTATCAAGAGAAAATCGATAGCGTGTTTGCTCCGGTTGAGGCGCGGTTTGCACAACTGACTCCTGAGCTTACCGACGCCGATAGAAAACGCGCGGCGCGGGCTTTATGGTGCGGCGTACATGGGATTTGTGTGTTGTCGCTAACGGAGCCGCAGACTAAGGCCGACATTAAGGAGATAGAAGCAACGATTGTTTTATTGGTCAGAAATTTTATGCGCGGCTGGGTGGCGCATGCGTAACGTCTCATTATTGGCAGAATTTAGACCTTTCAGATTTTAAAAACCTGAAAGGTCTAGCGTTGTTACATGCGTTTAATGAGACCTTATACTTTTGGCATGAGGCTCAGCTTTTCAACAACTTTGTCGCCGAATTCGGCCGTGCTAATCATTTTGACGCCGCTGCCGGGCTTGGAAAGATCGGCGGTTGAGTAGCCGTCGGCAAACACTCCCTGCATGGCCGCCCAAACATTTTTTGCCTCTGCGGCCATGTCAAAACTGTTTTCCAGCATCATCGCCACCTAGCCGATCATGGAGTAAGGGTTGGCGATATTTTTCCCGGCTATGTCGGGAGCGGAGCCGTGGGACGGTTCATAGTAGGCTTTGTCATCGCCCAGGCAGGCGGACGGCATCAGTCCCAGAGAACCCAGGATACCGCCGCCCTGGTCGCTGAGTATGTCACCGAACATGTTTTCCATGACCATGACATCAAATTGGGTCGGTTTGAGGCAAAGGTTGGTGGCGGCGGAATCAACCAATTGATGGATAACTTCGACGTCAGGATAGTCTACGGCGACTTCGTCCAGAATTTCATTCCAAAGTACGCTGGATTTAAGGACATTACTTTTGTGAATGTTATGCAGTAATTTCTTGCGTTTTTGGGCTAATTTGAATGCTTGATGCAGGATGCGACTGATTTGCAGCTCGTCATATTCCAGCGTTTCTTTGACATAACGCAAGCCTTGCTCGTTAATACCCGCTTCCTTGTGACCGAAATAGAGCCCCCCCACCAATTCGCGCACCATAATAAT
>PMJA01000147.1 GCA_003158415.1 Methylobacter sp. | reverse complement strand
AACTAACTTGAGTGATGTTAAATAACGTCATCCAAACCATCTTGATAATGTTTACAGACATCTTTAACTTTGGCGCACCAGCCATTGGCTTTATCTGCAAGTTCTCCGCTCTCATCACTACGCGCTGTAATGACAGCGTTGCGCAATCGCAGCAAAGCGGCTTCAAGAGTCGCTATGTCTTCCGGGGAGTAATCATTAAATATCCGATAAATGAAGGCCAGATGCTCGGGAAAAGTGCGTTCGTATAAGGACTCTCCCTCTGCGGTCAGCCGGACAATCTGACTGCGGCCATCTGTTTCCGAGGCAACCCTTTGAACCAGTGCCTTATCCTCCAAGCGACTGATTACGCCGGTTAACGTACCTTTAGTAATCAAGGTTTCCTCGCCTAATTTCTTGAAGGTCATACCAACGGTATTGCCTAAAGTAATGATAATATCGAATTGTGGCAGCGTCAGATCCAGCGTATGGACATGAGTAGCCGCATAGGATAAAAAAGTCTGATGTGTCCGTAATAGCTCACGTAGCACCGTTGGGAATGTTGAGGGGGGATTCATAGCGCTTAAACCTAATTTAGCTCTAATTAGAACTAAATAGTAATCCTAATCAAGAGTAGTCTCCAGTTTTCACTGTAATTTGAGTGTAATCGTACTAAAAGACAGTTTATTCTAACACCTAAATGGCGCCAAGTGGCCCTTATCTACTATTTCTGCTCGGAAAAGGCGTGGTTCAGACTATTATATTATAAATTTATATTTTTGAATAAAGAACGGCTAATAAACAGGGCTTATAAAAAAATAGTTCGCATTAGAACAATATATAGTTCTAATGCGAACTAAGTGTGCTAAAATTTCACCATACCTAACAAGTAATTTGAATTTTTCTTACCCAAAGGTTCATTTTAATTGTTACGTATCAATATTCTGTTTATTAACTTTGAGGTTTATCCTATGAACACATTTAAAAAAATCCTGGCTTCTTTCGTTATCGCTGCAATGTCATCAACCGCTTTTGCCGTGGCGAATCCGTCGTATGAAGAGGTTAAAGCGGCTATCGACAATACCCTCGCTAAAGTAGAGGAAACTAAAGCCGCTCTGGACAATGGAACTGACAACGAAAAGCTTGTAGATTTAGTGACTGATGCCCGCCAATTACAAAAAGATATTGCCAATAACGTGCTTGATGTAAAGCGTAATCAAGCCAGCAATGTGTTGAAGCAGGTGCGTGCCGCTCTCCTGAAAAATGAGTTGCAAACGGCTAAAGAGTCTTTAACTGATGCTTTAAATCGGTATAAAGAAATTAAACAGCTCTACGCATCTAATCACTAAGCCAAAGGAGGATATGTCGGTCGGCATATCCTCTTTAAAAAGCACTAAAAACAGGAGGAAAACATATTTTATCTTTCCTTAAATTCGGATCTGAATTCGTTAGCAAGCATACTAACGAAATATCCTCGTCGGGGCGTTTTACTGATCAATGGTCGAGTTGGCTTTCAGGCGATATAAAACAGAATCTACAGCCTTTTTTTGAATTTGCTCTACCAGCTCTATGATTTGCTGATCCAGCCTGAAACGCAGTTCCCACTCCATTGCCAGGTCGGTCGGCAAGCTATTGATGCGATGATGTTCTGTGTAGCTTTGTTTTAGTAGAGCATGGATGTTGGCAACCTCAGTTATTGTTTCCTGCTGCCGACCTTGCAATACTAGCGCCGCATTCTCCAGAGCGCTTGTCAGCGCCGTATCGAAAGATCGGCTTTGTTCTTGCAGTTCATCAGGAAAACTGCTGAATTGTTGACCACTAAGCAATCGATAGCGTCGTCGAATCTGTAGTAGGCCGGATAAGTTGCTAGCCGCTTCAATGATTGCACGTAACGCCGTTCTTTCATTGGCTTTGTAGATTAATCTTGCATCCGGTTCCAGTATCGCGTGAATCACCAAAACTTGTGCAACAGACAGATCTTTTTCTGCCGACAAGCGCAATGGCAACGTATGTTTGAGTATCAGACTCAGATCCGGTAGCCGGGTTGTGAGCTTGGCGAGTGTGTGCAATGCCGCCGTGGTATGGTGACGGGCAAGCACAATGGAACGCCGTGGCCATAGCGCATAGTCGAGTATTCCCATCACGATGAAGCCAAGCAAAATACCGATAACCCTGTCACGCGACAGATATAGATCGGTAACCGGGCCGAAATCGTGTAAAACGAACATCGCGAACGAAAACCCAACCTGCCTGCCCAGATAGGCAATGCGCTCACTACCGGCGGAAATCCACGCGGCAATGGCCCAAACAGGGGTTGTTGCAACTGCAAAGCCGACGATAGTGTCGAGTTGAGACTGGAATATCAACACATAAAAGTAGGCGCAGAGTCCGCCCAGGATCGCGCCCGACACCCGCAATATGGATAGCCGGTAGTCGGCTCCGAGACTGGTTTGTGCCGCGACCAGACAGGTGGGTATGGCGGTATTGATGCCCGGCCAGCCCAGGCTTTCCACGATCAGTGCGCAGAGTATGGCACCCAGAGAAAATTTAATACCGAATTGCAGGCTATCGGCGTGTGTCGCCCAGAATTCATAGCCAAACCAATCTGGAAGCCAGTGAGCTGCATCCTTACTGTCGGTTTCGGGTTCCAGGGTTTTAATGTCAGGCGCTAAGGCTGGATTATGAATGTGATGTATCAAGCCTGCGATACGTTGCATCCCGCGCCACATGGCGGTTAATATTGAAGGGTTGGTTTGCAGCGAAGCAGTGGTTTGCAGTGTATAACTGTGCAGCACTTCATCGGCCAGCAGCGCTTCTATTTGCGAGGATACATCGCGTGATTCTTCAATGCCTTGTCGTAGCGTTGCACAGGCGCTTTGCAGCGCCAGATAGACATTAAATTTTTCCTGAGTCATTGCCTGAGCGCGGTACTCTGCGGTCAATACCTGATCCAGCCAGAGGGCAAATTCACGCAAACCGTCAATTTCCAGCAGGAGCTCCAGATAAGTCTCATGCTGTTGTCGCAGGGACGGATGTACGAGTTCTGTATTCGCCAGCAAACCCAGTGTTTTGCCGAAACGGCCCGCGCTCGAAAGATTCGCGGCTACCTGCTTATGGGGATTCACACCGCTGTCGGCTAGACGCGCAGCAAAAATGGTTTCCACTGTCGACAGTTGCGCTGCGATACTCTCCTTTAGCAGTTTGCGCGGGTCTTGCGGTTTGATCACCCAGTGCACTATAGTCCATGAGCCGATAGCTAGCACGCCGATGATCGGGATATTCCACAAGGCGTTATAGATGCTTGCCTCGGGCGTGCTTGGGCTGTATAACACCGCCACGGAATACCAAAGCGCGATGCCGGTAGGCCAGGCGATCAGGCGGGCATGAAACAAGGCGAGCGCAATAATGATAAGCGACAAGGGTAAGAGTAGCCAAGGCTCATTGCCCGCAAAC
>PMJA01000407.1:988-6858 GCA_003158415.1 Methylobacter sp. | reverse complement strand
ATATTGAAACAGCGTTCTTTCACCGGTCTTGATCAAGACCTCTGCCGGCATGCCGGGCAATAATTGCAAGTCACCCAGTTTTTTTTTGCTTTCCGGAATGAGTTCAACCCGTGCCAGATAATAAGGGTTGCCGGTTTTTTCATCGACAAAGCGGTCGGGGGATATGTTGATCACCTTGCCTTCCATCTTGGGTGTTTTCGATTGCTTGAAGGCGCTAAAGCGAACTTCGGCCTGCAATCCGACGGTAACCCGGTCTATATCCATGGGCGACACTTGAGCTTCTATAACTAATTCGGCATCCTGCGGAACGATGTCAAGAATCGGGTTCCCCGGCGTAATAACGCCGTTTTCGGTATGCGCGGCCAAGCCCAGCACCATACCGCTGGCCGGCGCTTTGATGACCACCCGCTCAAGCTTGTCTTTGGTGGCGGCAACCCGTTCGTTGGCTTCATTCAACTTGGCTTGCGCTTCGCTAAGCTTTCCGGCAACTTCCTCTTGAAACTGCTTTTGTACTTGTAAAATTTGCAGGCGGGTTTCGCTGATCAGCATCTGGTTGGTGGCGATTTCCGCGTTCAGTTGGGCGATTTCGCCGCTTTGTATGGCGTGGTTGCGCTCAAGTTCGCGCAGGTGTTGCCGGTCTGCAAAGCCTTCGGCCAACAGTTCTTTCTGATCCTTAATCTCTTCTGCATAGGAGATGACTAACTGTTTTTTACTGTCAATCTGGCCTTGCAAACCGTGTATTTTGCTGGAAATTTGGCTGATACGCTGGTTGAGCACGGCTATCTCACCCTCATGCGAGTTTTTCTGTGAGTTGAAGACATTGGTTTCAGCCAGTTTGGCTTCTGTGGTTCTAGGGTCGGAAGGATCGTTGAGCCATTGGGGATAGTCAATTTGTTTAAGTTGATCTCTTTCCGCCCGCAACCGTGCAACCTGGGCGGCAAGGGTGATATTTTGACCGCGCGCTATTTCCAGTTGGGCTTTGATTTGCGCATCGTCCAGTGTTAGCAACGGCTGGCCCTCGGTCACTAAAGCGCCGTCTTTAGTCAGTATTTTGGCTACAATGCCGCCATCAAGATGTTGTACGGTTTTCCGGTAGGATTTAACGACCACTACGCCGGGGGCCAGGGCCGAGCTATCCATCGGGGCGAAAAAAGCCCAAACGCCAAAAATCCCAAAGGTGGCAAGCACTATTGCTGCACCGATGTTACGAATGGGGCGGTCATTGGTATTCAATGTCGTGGTCGTGGTGTTATTCATTGCGGATTTTTCTGTCATGATAGGTTAAGGTTATGCCGGTTGCGTAGCGGGCGTACTCGCCTGTTTTTGCAAGTGGGCGATGACCTGATCTCTGGGGCCGTAAACGGCAAGCACACCCTCATTAAGGATCAAAAGTTTATCGACTTTTGACAGCACGTTATTGCGATGGGTGATGATGAGTACGGTGGTGCGCTTTTGCTTGAGTTGTATCAGCGCTTTTTCAAGGGCGGCTTCGCCTACTTCGTCGAGATTGGAGTTGGGCTCGTCCAGCACCACCAGTACCGGGTTGCCATAAAGCGCTCGCGCCAGGCCGATACGCTGGCGTTGCCCGCCCGACAATTTGCCGCCGGTGGCGCCGATAACGGTATCATAACCTTCGGGGAGCCGTAAGATGAGCTCATGCACATCGGCCATTTTTGCGGCTTCTACGACTTGCTCGGGATCCATGTGTCCAAAACGGGCGATGTTTTCACTGATAGTGCCTTCAAACAGTTCAATATCTTGCGGCAGATAGCCGACAAAGTCGCCCAGGTGTTCGCGATCCCAATTGAATACTTCCGCGCCATCCAAACGTATAGCGCCATTGGCAGTAGGCCAAATGCCCAATATCGCCCGCGCCAAGGTTGATTTTCCGGCGCCGCTGGGGCCTATCACGCCGACAATATCGCCTTTTTCAATCACCAGATTGATGCCTTTGAGCACCGGCAATTTGCTGCCTGGCGGAACAACAACGGCATTTTCCAACTGAATGCGGCCTTCAGGATCAGGCAGCAGCATGTGGTCTTTATCGGCCGGAATTTGCTTGAGTAGGTCGTTAAGGCGTTGATACTGGTCGCGGGCGCTGATAAAGCCTTTCCAGGTGCCTATAATAAGATCAA
This sequence comes from Methylobacter sp., assembly GCA_003158415.1. Taxonomy (GTDB): domain Bacteria; phylum Pseudomonadota; class Gammaproteobacteria; order Methylococcales; family Methylomonadaceae; genus Methylobacter_C. The sequence goes on along the minus strand of PMJA01000407.1, from coordinate 4,723 downwards.
TTGGCGCCAGCGCTCTGCCCATCAGTATGGAACCGGCGATCATTAAGCCGGGGGATATTTCCCGTTCGATCACCAGATAGGCGCCCAAGCCTAAAATCAGCGATTGCGAAGAAAGGCGAATAATTTTAGACAGCGCAGTTAACAAGCCGGCGCGCGAACTGGCAATCGCCTGTAGCTCTAACACTTTAATTGCACCCACCATCCAGCGCTGTCTTATTCTATCCAGCATCCCCATCGACTCAATCACTTCGGCATTCCTAAGGTTTCTGCCCAAGGCGCCTCTCGTCGACATGGCGACATTATTAGCTTCGCTAAGTATTTTGGTGGTAGATTTTTCAGTCGCTATGGCGACTATACACAACAAGATAGCGGTAAATACGGAAAACCAGCCAAACCAGGGATGAAACATGAAGAGTAACGCCAGATAGACAGGCATCCACGGGGCATCAAAAAAGGCGAATAGGCCGTTGCCGGTGAGGAATTGCCGCAAACCCGTCAAATCATCCAGCGGCTGGGTAGTTGCCCGCTGTCCGCCGGAATACAGCGATTGCTTAAAGGCTATTTTAAATAAGCGCTGATTTAACAGCATTTCCAAGCGGCTGCTCACTTTAACCAGAATTTGTGAACGCACCCACTCCAGGGCGGCCATGGTGATAAACAATACCACCACTATTAGCGTCAACATCAATAAAGTGGATTTATTGCCGGTGGAAACTACGCGATCATAGACCTGTAGCATGTAAATGGATGGCGCGATCATCAAAAAATTAATAAGCAGGCTGAAACCGGCTGCGGATAGGAATGCGCCTTTGCAGAGTTTTAGCGCTTCTTCTAAATCAGACTTAATAGGGTTTCTCATTAAATAACAACAATGTCAAAATTTGATTATTATGGCATAGAATGCCTTAAATTAAAACTGAAATCGGCTGCCAATTCAGGGCTAGCGGCTCCCAATTTAAAAAATTTTTATTTAAAATTAATTTATTATGTTAGTCATCACTGATCATGAAAAACGATAACTAATTGAATATAGATCGATATTCAAATTCAAATTCAAATTCAAATTGAGAATTGCTGGGTTTACACTGGACATTTGGTTCAAAATCGGTTCTATTATACGCATAGAGGCCTTCGGGATGTTAGGCTGTTATCGTCGTTGACTACATCTTCCCACGTTGAAGGCTTCCATAGTATTTTTAATCAAAGTAAAACTGTCCGAAGCATTGAGAAGATGAAAATTGCATTAAACGCCACCGCGCTGTTGTCGCCGCTTACCGGCATCGGGCAATATACTTATCATTTGGCTAAAGGTCTACAGGCCTTGCCTGAAGTAGAGCTTGATTTGTTTTATGGATCTTATTGGAATGAAGAGCTTCGGAATTCACCCGTTATCGGCATTGCAGTTATTAAGTACCTATTAAAATTAATTACGCCTAACTCCTATTCAGTCGGTCGATTTTTGCAGCAACGCAATTTCACATCTGGCGTGCTATCCAATAGGCCTGAGGTTTATCACGAGCCGAATTTTCTGGCATTCAAATTCAATGGGCCTTCCGTAATCACCGTACATGATTTGTCGTGGATACGCTTCCCCCACACTCATCCGGTGGAGCGCGTGCGTGCCATGGACACGTATTTTGAACAGGGTTTACGCCGCGCCGCACTTATTCTTACCGATTCGGAATTCGTCAAACGCGAGTTAATGGCTGTTTTTGGCATACAGGCCGAGCGTATCAAGCCCGTATTGTTGGGGGTGGAGCCGTTATTTCATCCTAGGACGGCTGAGGATACGCGATCGGTATTAGCGCGTCATGATCTGGTGCATGGTCAGTACTTGCTGGCAGTGGGCACTCTTGAGCCAAGAAAGAATCTACAGGTTGCTTTGCGTGCTTATATGCAGCTGCCACAACAAGTTCGCAAGCGCTTTCCTCTGGTATTGGTGGGTATGAAGGGTTGGCGCACATCGGAATTGGAGAAACAAATCGCGCCATTAGTTCGCGCAGGCGAGGTGCGCCAAATTGGTTATTTGCCGCGCGAAGAGCTGGCTATGGTAATTGCCGGCGCCTTGACCCTAATTTACCCGTCTATTTACGAAGGCTTTGGTTTGCCGCCGCTGGAAGCGATGGCTTGCGGCGTGCCTGTTATTGCTTCTGATATTTCATCGCTGCCCGAAGTCGTGGGCGATACCGGCCTACTCATTAATCCTCATGACGATACGGCCCTGGCTGAAGTCATACAAAAATTGATCATGGATACTGACCTCAGGCGACAATTATCGCAGAAAGCGTTGACAAGAAGTGCCGAATTCACATGGGATAAATGTGTCACGAAAACCGTTGATGTGTATCGTCAGGCATTGCAAGGGGGTTGACTTGAGTCTTTCAATATTGCATGTTTATCGGACTTACTTCCCGGATCCGCCCGGCGGCTTACAAGAAGCAATACGCCAGATTGCACTTACAACCAGTGCTGAGGGTGTGACGAATACAATTTTTACGTTGTCACCGCAACCTCAGCCTACCCACTTGTTGCGGCCGGAAGCGAGGGTGGTGCGCAGTCGCTCCTGGATGGCTCCGGCTTCGTGCGACATGGGCGGCATTGCATCCTTCAAAACTTTTGCACAGTTGGCCAGCGAAGTTGATGTGTTGCACCACTTGTTTCCCTGGCCTTTCGCCGACGTGTTGCATGCGGTCACACGCCCAGATAAACCGATGGTGCTGACTTATGTTTCTGATGTGGTGCGCCAACGTTGGCTGGGTGCGGCCTACGCGCCGTTGATGTGGCGTACCTTGCGGCAAGCGCGGGTTATAGTAGCCAATTCACCTGCGTATGCGCAAACCAGTCCGGTATTGTCGCATCCCGATATACGCGACAAGGTGCGGATAATTCCGTTGGGTATTGAGGAAAGTTCCTATCCAAAGGAGGGCGATGATGAGATATTTAATCGCCTAGGTATAAAGGAGGGAGAGCCTTATTTTTTATTTATTGGCGTACTGCGTTATTACAAAGGCTTGCATTTCTTAGTGCAGGCGGCAAAGGCTTTGGATGCTAAAGTGGTGATTGCCGGATCCGGTCCAGAGGGCATAAATTCACATGTACTGGCTGCAAAAGAGCATGTTCATAATGTGGTGTTTGCCGGACAGGTCAGCGATGCAGAAAAGGTTGCATTGCTAAAACGTTGTCGGGCATTAGTGCTGCCTTCGCATTTGCGATCCGAGGCCTATGGCATGGTATTAGTAGAAGCGGCAATGTATGGTCGTCCATTAATTTCTTGTGAGATTGGAACCGGGACTTCGTATGTCAATGCGCACGAAGAAACGGGGTTTGTTGTTGAACCGGAATCGTCGACAGCTTTAGCTTTAGCCATGAATACTCTGTTGAATGATGATGCCCTCTCGACTCAAATGGGTGAGGCCGCACGCAAGCGCTACGATAATATTTTCTCAGGGTCGGCACTAGGTCGCGCTTACACGGATCTCTTTCGTGAGATTGCGTCTTGACTGGTAGGCTTCCCACCACTTAAGGCATAAGGTCGAGTATTCAACAACGCGCTAAAAATGGATCAAAGCCTTTAATTCTCGATGCTAGTAAGGGAGATGGTAGTTATAAACATACCGCTTTAGGATGAATCGTTATATCCCACCACTTTAAAGTAGCGGAACGTTGCAGTCGCTGTTCAAGTGCTACTTTTTCATGGCCACAAACCTTTATTCCTTTAGCGTAGGCTCTATCCAG
>PMJA01000407.1:0-971 GCA_003158415.1 Methylobacter sp. | reverse complement strand
CAATAACGCTCAATACTATTGTATTTGCTGTGATAGGGAGGGTAGTAGACAAGGCGTACGCAAAGCCCTGTTGTGTCGGCAAACTCTGTCATACGGAGCAGGAATTGACTGCGATGTCCGTTGCATTCCGGGCCATTGTCCAAGTTTATGATCAGATTTTTAAGGCCTGACAGTTCATGTTTTCTCTCCGCCCACCACAGAAGAAAGCCATCAACAAGATAGTCACTGGTTTTGTAGTGGGTGCCGAAAAACAAGAAAGACTTGCCGGTAACGGGTTCCAAAATGCCGCCAGGTATCAGCTTTTCCTTGGTACACATATCATGATCCAGGGCCTTGACAGCCACAATGCCACGCGACTGCCCACCCCTGGAATAGTCACCAACAGCGACCGTCGCCTTGGTGTCTATACTTATTCTCAAGGTTTCGGCATCCGCATCGGCTTGTGCATTCACTCGCCGGACATTTTCAAAGATCACCTCGGTTTCTGCTGTTTTTTTTGAACCTTGGTTTTAGCCACCGTGCGTAAGCGATAACCTTGCCGGTTCAGGATATTTGAAATCGTGCGTACAGTCGGCAAGGATTCAACCGCCCATCCTTTCTCAACAAGCGCATGGTATACGACCTTGGCCGTCATATTGGAATACAACAAGGTCGTGCGCAGACTGGATTCGGACTCGCTATGCGGCTCCATGATGGCGTGTATGTCTGCCAGAAGCTTAGGATTCTTCACTTCCGATTTAGGATTGAGTCGGGTAGATAGGTCATTTATACACACTATGCCGGTTTGAAACTCATTGATGCCTACTGCAACTGTGGATCGGTTCCAGCCAAATACAGTTTCGGCAACACGGTGCTTGCCATTCAGCAACGACAACGTGACATCGCCCATGGCTTGCCGTCGCTCAGCCCAAGGGATCAAGTCAACTAAACGTGAAATTAAATCCACGGTTTCCGTTGACACGCTATTTCGT
>PMJA01000042.1 GCA_003158415.1 Methylobacter sp. | reverse complement strand
GCAACTTTCTACACTTAAATTTTTAATATCTATCCGCTTTCAGGTGTTCGTTGGCTTTAACCGTCGAATCCAACGACGATTGCAGCTTGCATTCGAGAAATCGGATTTCGGTGTCTTTTTGTTTGAGTGTGGCATCATGTTGTTGCAACGTCTGTTTATCCTGAAGGGCCTAAAAATTTTTAGTTAGGTGTTGTTTTCTTTGCTTCAGTGGTTTTCGCAGGCTGATGGCTGCTAAGCGCCTGTATGAGTTCGGCAGCTTGGGCTTTCGTGGCCTCAAGTTGTCCGCGTAATTGAGCGGCTTCCTCGCGGGCTGTCGCTGCTTGTTTGTGTGCGTTGTCTCTATCCGCCTCGATCTTCGTTAAGCGTTCAGCAACACGATGAGTTTCTTCAGCGGTGCGCTTGCGTTGTTCTTGGTGAGTTTCCTCGGCAGCGGCGGCTTGGGCTTTTACGGTTGCTAGTTCTGCGCGTACCTGGTCGCGTTCAGAGGCTAAGGCTTGAACCGCTTTTTTCTGCTCGGCCAGTTCCGTCCGGATTCTTTCCAGTTCAACGGCGTGTTGTTCGCCAGCGCTCTTGGCGGTTTGTTCGGTTAACGCTAGGCGTTCCCGTAATTGTGCCAGTTCTACAGCCTGGGCCTGACTGGTTGCCTGGGCATCGGCCAGGCGTTTTTCAAATACTTCCGATTCCGCGCTGACTTCATTTAGTCTAGTTTCTAAATCATCGACGGTACTGGATGCATCAGCTAATTCACGTTCGGCTTGTTCGCGTTGATCGCCGGCAGCTCTGACTATTTCGCCTACCCGGCGCTCTGCCGCTTTTACGGCCTTGTCGTTCAATTCAACAGCCAGTATAGCAAGGCGTTCCGTCAGTGTTTTACTAACAATGGCTACTTCCTCGGCCACCTCGATAGGCAATTCTGCCACAGGCTCCGTTTTGGTTACAGACTGGCTGGCCAGATACTCATCCCAAACCTGCTTAAGACGACCGGGATTACCACCCCCCACTTTCTGGCGTAAAGCAAAGCCGGTGATATTGCGGCCCCCATCGCGCAGTTCCTGACCGGCCTGAATAATGGCTTCCGGCGCAAATTCGGCAGGGCGTCCGGTTTGTAGGGTGGTGGGTTGCATGAGAATTTCTCTTTTGATGTGATGGATTCAGTATGGCACAGAATAAAATAATAAACAAACTAATTTGTTAACAAACAAATAAAGAAATAAATAAACGAGGAAACAAACAAACTAATTTGTTATTTAATGACTTACGCTTCGTGACAAATAACCTTTATTTATAAAGCTCGCGAAAATGGCCGACTTTGCGTTTTTATTGTTTAGGGTAGTGGTTTGTGTGGCCGAATTGGATAAATCGCCGCCACGGGCTTGAAATGGCGTTTTTTGAGCCGAAAAGCGAATCTTTGGTTTGTAATTAGCAAGCATGAGATAAGACGTGGTAATATATTTTTTGATAAGCGTACAGTTTTCAATATACAGACACTATGCCCCTAACCAACACCGAAAACCGAGGCGGAGCCAGACCCAACGCCGGCCGTAAAAAAGGCTCCTCCGCCTATGGTGAAACGACCCAAGCTATGCGCGTGCCGGTAAGTCTAGTGCCCGTCATCAAAACCCTGCTTGATGGCAGAAAACAGCAGTTTGAGCAATTAGCTAATAGTACGGCGGCGATTTTATTCCCCACAAAAACGCCAACCCCAATTGCCTTGCCTCTGTTTGTCGGCAAAGTTGCGGCCGGGTTTCCTTCACCTGCCGATGACTACGTTGAAAAAAACCTGGATTTGAATGAATTGCTGGTACAAAAACCTGCGGCGACCTTCTTTGTCCGTGCGCAGGGCGAATCTATGCTCGGCGCTGGCATTCATCCCAACGATATTCTGGTCGTCGATCGATCTATCGAGCCGGCGCCGGGTAGGATTGTTATTTGTGCGTTAGACGGCGAACTGACAGTAAAGCGCCTGGAACGCGATAACGAGCAATGGCAACTAAAAGCCGAAAACCCGGCCTACGCCGATATCGTCATTTACGATGAGTTGGACATGGTGATCTGGGGCGTAGTGACTAATGTGATTCATGCGGTGTAATGCAACCTCTGATCGCTTTGGTTGATGCCAACAATTTTAAACCGGCACTTATGCTCAATGTTGTGATTCAAAAGCGGTGTAAAACATTTGTGAAACATGAATAATTAACAACAATAGGCTTTATCGGATGTTGCACATCAGATTGCCCTGATGTTGCGCTTCCTGATACAGCTTACACTCTCCAATAGAATCATCTGCGTATTCCGTGAAATCCACCACTGGTTTCAATCACAAACCCATGGAAGTGGTCAGCTATCGAAAAACATCTAACCGGCAATTCGTCCGCTTATGGGTCGGTTTTTGACTGAGGGTAATAACTGCAAGATTCGGCCGACTACGGATATTCAAGACCGTGTATTTTCAATTACTAATAACCAACAGTTCCTCCCATTTAGTCGTATAAGACGGCGATTTAAACTGTTGCCGCATATGCCAGCGGTTGCTGATGATTTCGCTGGCATAATGGATACTTCTTTTCCCATAGCGCCGGTTGATGTTATCCAAAGTTTCCATCAGTTGATCGGAACGGATTGTGTCTTGATCGTCACTAAACAGTGACAATTGCGCTACGCCTGCGGGTAATAAATCCGGTAAGATGACACCGGCACGTTGGTAGCTAAATCCTGGTTTGAATATCCGTCTCAGGCCATGATGTGCTGCCTGGATAAGATCGGATGCATTGTTAGTTGGCATATCAAATACGGTGGTAGCACTGTTGCTGTATTGCGGGTTTTGGCTATCAAACGGACTGGTGGCAACAAACACGGTTAACACCGAGGTTGCCAATTGTTGACGACGTAATTTCTCTGCCGATCGGGTGGCAAAATGGCTAACAGCTGCTCGTAAGTCTTCAAAGCGGGTGAGCTTTTCGCCAAAGCTGCGCGAGGTCAGAATTTGTTTTCTCGGTGGGGGCATTTCTTCCAAGGGGATGCAGGAAATTCCTTGTAACTCACAGACGATGCGCTCCATCACTACGCCTAAGTGTTGGCGCATTCGCTTAGGGTCAGAGTTGCTAAGGTCTAAAGCATTCTTAACACCTAATGCCTGTAATTTAACTACTGTGCGTCTTGATATACCCCACAGATCATCAAGGGCTATGGTTTCCAGAACTTCATCCGGTCTACTCAGCGTCTGCCAATCCAATACCCCACCGTTGGCAGAATAGCCTTTCTTAGCCAAACGATTGGCCAGCTTGGCCATTTTGCAGAACGGTTTTTGTCCATAGGGTGGATTCCTATCTTCCAAAACGGTCATGAACACGAAAATGACTGGTCGTAGACTAAGTCATCATATCCATAACTATGTGTCCATAGACGATCTAGGTGTCAATGAGCGCATTTTCTCCCCTCTGGCATCGTTCTTTTCATCCGGATGCCGTTCTGCTTTTTCCACCAAAATAATCAGCATCGAAGCGGAGGATTACCATTATGTCGGTGAAGTTTGGTAATAGCTGCTAGCTCAGTTTGCCCGAGCAGGCAACGATTCAGACTCTCGGGCGATACGAAATCTCCATCAAGCTGACCACCCGACCTTACCGCATTTGACAAGGAGGATCATGGTCCTGACTGGAAAGCATAGGCAACAGTCGCTTAGTAAGCTGACATCTACCAAGACGGCACGAATGACTCCAGTGGGTCGGTTTTACTCCGTCAATTTCGACCGGTCACTGCCTGCCATGAGCAATCTGTCGTCATTTTTCAACAGGGTTGTGATGGCTGGAAATTCATTCCTCCAACTTCCTGAAATTCTCATTGCCTCTGCTCATAGAGGGATGTTCCTCTTATTTGCTCTTGTCAGTAAGGTGCCTGGCCAGAACGCTCGTTACTTGGGGTAGGGCATTGGGGCACGGCTTTCTCATAAAAACTTT
>PMJA01000016.1 GCA_003158415.1 Methylobacter sp. | reverse complement strand
GCTGCTTCACCAGATACTCGGTGAAAAATTGCTGTACCAGCGATGCGAACGATACGGAGCGTGGTGCAGTAGTTTCAGACATGGCACACCTCAGGCACTTGCGTAAAGGCTTCAAATTTTTCTGCCGCCACCGCCATGAGTTCAGGTACGCCGGTGAGGTACCAGTAGGTATTGGTCACCATCGAATGCCCCACATAAGTGGATAACGCCAGCATCTGTTGATCGACATCCACACCTTGAGCATGCCAAAGCATCACCCGGCGAACGACAAAGGTGTGCCTCAAATCATGGATGCGAGGACCATCGTGAGCACCGCGATTAATCCACCCCAAGTGATCACGTAAACCAATAAAGACGCGACTCACCTGGCGCAAACTGAGTCCATGCCCCAAAAGACGCCCACGAGTGCCGACAAAAAACGGCGTTTCATCAGTAACTTCGATATATAAATTACGCTGCGACCGATACTGTCTGAGTACTTCTGTCGTACTCGGGTGCATCGGCACTTGGCGAGACTGCGCAAATTTGGTTTGCCGTATGGTTAGCATGCCGCACTTCAAGTCTACATCCGTATCTAGCAGATGCACCGCTTCGGAAACACGCAGACCAGTGGAAGCAATTAAGCCGAACAGCGTCTCGTAAGTTACACCGCGTAGTCCCGGTGACGGCCCAAGACGACGTGCAGCGGCCAGCAAATCGATAATCTCCTGTTCACTATAAATATGCGGTGCCAGTCGCTGGCCAATTCGGCCAAAGATATTATCATCCGGCACCTCGGTACGGGGATCAAATTGTTGCAGGTAACGGCAAAACGAGCGCAGTTTTTTTAGTCTCCGTGCCCAAGTGGATGGCTTGCCAGTGTTGCCCTTATCTTGCGTGGCCCAGACTGCCATAATTTCAACAGTAATTGGTTCTTGGCTATTTAGGGCATCAACGTATCGAGCAAAATTGAGAATCGAATAGCCAGGTGTACGCAAACCAAAGCCTAGTTGCCGCCGTTCATTCAAGTAATTTTCGGCATGTGTTTCCATCGTAATGTGCATATTCATGACGCACTCCCGGGCCAAGGCAAGGCAACTGCAGCAAGATTCCTGCTATCGAGTTTGGCATAAATCAGGGTGGTATTCAGCGAGCGATGCCTAAGCACATCGGCCACCTCTTTGAGGGAGCTGCCACCCGCCAGTAAGCGACTGGCCATAGTATGTCTCAGAAGGTGTGAGCGAGTGTACGGCAAACCTGCGCGAGCATAAGCCTGACGTATCGATTTACGGATGAGATCAGGACCGACAGGCTGATCGCGTGGAGCGACGTTACGAACAAACACTGCTCGGTTACTGGTGGGAGGCCGTTCATACTTCAGGTAATCGGCAATAGCTTGACCCGTTGCCGCAGGTAACGGCATAACATCTTCACGTCGCCCTTTAGTTCCTCGTAGCGTGATAGTCGCAGCCGACCAGTCAATATCATCAAGGCCAAGATAAGCCACCTCGCTGCTGCGTAAGCCGAGATCCAGAGCGCAATGCACGATAGCAGCCGTTCTAAGAGCCGCTGTGTTGTCATACACAAGAGCATCTAATAAGCGCTGGACTTCGTTGTTGCTCAATGTCTTCGGTAATGATGCTTGTTGCCAATTAGCGGGAAAGTTGGTAACTCCAATCAGCTGGTGTACTCGATCACCCAAAGTGGCACGATAACGAAAATAGCAACGTAATGCCGAGATAGACGCACCGATACTGGTAGAAACTTTGCAAAGCTTGCTTTGGCTGGCGACAAATTGGCGAATGTGATCAGGTAGAATGGCGGAAATCACCACGACTTGATCCCCAAACTGCCCAAAAAGCAGGCGACGAATGGAGCAAAGATTGATTTTGCGTGTTGAAGGCGCGAGCCCTCGGACATGGTTCATGTGGTCATCGAATCGTTGCAACTCCTCATCCACTGGCGTTAGGCCTACTAATGGATCGGTGATGACTGCATTGGCACGAAGCAAAACAAGAAGATGCCCAAGCGCTGCATGCAAATCCTTAGCGTTGTAAAATGCAGGCTTCTCACAGGTGCAGCGAGGCAGATGATTATCAAGAAATTGTTGGATCAGCTTTTCATCGATACTTTTGACATCAATATTGCACCGGCTAATCCAGTGCGCAAAGTGGGTCAGTCCTGCCAGGTAATTATCAATAGTATTTGATGCATAGCGACAATCAAGCAAATGCAGCATGAAAGCATCAACGTAGGGTTCCAATTGGCTTTCAAGCAGCCATGTGGATGTGTGGTGGTGGTCAGAGTTCATTAGAACCTCCTGTAGTGAGTGAGGTTTCACTTCAGGACACCGGTAAAACTATGTCAAGCTAATAGGCTCAGCGTTGGTTGAAACATCAATGAAACAAGGCTTTGTAGACGACAGCAATTTTCACCTATACATAGTTAGGTACTATACATAGGGGTCTCTATGTAAAGCTTTACATAGCGACCCACTGCCGTCATTCAGGTATGGATTTAAGTTTCCCCAAACCTGCC
>PMJA01000088.1 GCA_003158415.1 Methylobacter sp. | reverse complement strand
GCTGCGCTGTCTTCGGCGGGGCGAAAGGTTTTGCTATCTCCTTCGACTATGACCTGTTGGCCATGTTGCCCAAAGATTCTCAGGCAGCTTATTACCAACGCCGCATGACGGCGGAGAGCGACTACCAAGCCGAAGTCATCATTTTTACCGCCAAGGATATGGCCGAAGCCCGGCGAATTACTAGCGAAGCGACCAAGCTCAAGACCATTGCTCAGGTACAGTCATTGACTAACCTGTTTCCTGTGGACGCCGACGGACGCCTCTCCAAAGCCGTGAGCATCGGCGAGTCATTTTCCCGGATAGGCTACGCCAAGCAGATCGATGAGCTCGACCGAGCTGGATTGTCCGCAAAATCATTCGAGCTATTACGGGCATTACTGTTAAACGGCACCGCCGTCATAGACGAAGCCCAGGAGCAGGCATTCTCCGCCGGACATTCCAAACTGGTCGAGAGCTTGGAGAAAGTGCGCGGGCAGCTTTCGGCCATCTCGGTCAAACTCGCCACCGATGGCGAACAGGGCAGAGTACGTAGCGAAAGCTTCTTACACGCATTGCTGTCCGAAGCGGATATTGGGCTAAAAGTCATTGACGGTTGGCAGCAAGCTCAGCCCCTTACCCCGGAGCAGTTGCCGCCCGCACTGCACGACCGCTTTTTTGGCGCTGACGGCAGCATTGCTATCTACGCTTTCCCAGAAAAATCCGTGTACGATCCTGACAACCTTGATGCACTGATCAAAGACGTGTATGGTGTTTCATCGGAGGCGACAGGATTCCCGACCACGCACCAGGTATTTTCTAAGTCAGTGGTGGAAAGTTTTAGCCACGGTACGCAGTTGGCCCTGACACTGTGCCTGCTTTGGGTCATGCTGGCGACGCGTAGCATACGCGGCTTCGCGTTGGCGGCGCTGCCCTTATTGATCGGCGGTGGTTGGATGCTGGGGCTGATGGCCCTAGGTGATATTCGCTTCAATTACGCCAATATGGTTGCTTTGCCCATGGTAATTGCGTTGGCGGTTGATTACGGCGTGTGGTTTAATTATCGCTGGATCGAATTGAAAGGTCAGTCTCCCCTGCAAATCAGCTTGGCCGCCGGCAAGGTGATTGGGCTGGCCGCAGGCACTGAATTTGCAGGTTTGGGTGCTATCATCCTAGCCAGTTACCGGGGCGTGTCTTCCCTGGGTGTTAGCATCACCATCGGATTGTTGTGCTGCCTGACCGCAACCCTCGTCGTGGCTCCGGCCATTGGACAGTTGTTTGATTCCAAGAGAAAACCATAATGTTAAAGATTTACCTTATTATTATCGCGAGCCTGTTGACTCCCTACTCAGCGAATGCTGCACTTGATCCCGAAATGATAGTAGTGTGCTACCCCGGCGGATCCGTCAATGTTAAAGACGCCAACGGGGCAATGAGTTCCATGCTGCGGGTGGTGGAACGCGTCGGCCAGTGGCAGGAGAACAGCTTCAACAGCCTGTTTACAAACAAATCAGACGAATGCAGAAAACAGTTGGCCGAAAAGAACCCCAAGTTCGCCATCACTTCCTTGGGTCTCTATTTGGAATTACGTACCCAACACAACTTAGTGCCTGTGGTTCAACCTAAGATCAAAGGTAGCGCCAGCGAGCGTTACCGGGTTATGGTTCAGAAGGACAAATACAAGAGCCTGGACGAGCTGAAAGGCAAAACCCTGGGCGGTACGGTATTGGAAGAACCGACCTTTATCGGCAAGATTGTTTTTGCCGGGAAATACGATATTGCCAGTTTCTTTGACCTAAAAACCTCCACTCAGGCCATTCGTGCTTTACGCTCTTTGGACAAAGGGGAGCTGGACGCCGTCATTTTGAATGAGCAGCAATTCAGCGGACTCGCATCCTTGCACTTGGATACACCTCTGGAAACGATTTTTACGTCCGATGAAATCCCGCTAATGGGGGTGGTAGCCAACACGGCAATAACAACTGCGGAAGAACGCGCCCGTTTCGGCAAGGCACTGGAGGGTATGTGTACCGACTCCGAAGGCAAAAAACTATGCGAACTATTCGGGGTGGAATCCTTCGTCCCCGTGGACGCGAAGGTGTTCGAACCTATGGTTAAGCTATGGGCTGAGGGGAAATAAGACTTTGCGCAAAGCACGACTTCTTTCGGTCGCTTCTATGCTGGCCTTCCTTGTGGGCTGCACCGAACTCCAGCGCGACCATGTCCAGTTCGACCAGCTCTCTGACTGCCCCAAGCAGACCGTCACCACGCTGATCGCCAAACAAAGCCAACTCGGCCCCTTGAGCGATACCCATACACTAGCCTGTGCGCTGACTATCTTACGCGATACTCAAGACCCAGCAGTGCGCCGCACCTCGCTAGGCAGTCGCCTATGCTTGCAGCTTGCCGAACGCGAAACCAACCAGGAAAAACGCGAGAAGCTGGCCACCGAGGGCGTGGGCTTTGCCGAAGCAGCCCTGGCGCAAGGGGGGAGTGATGACGGGGCAGTGCATTACTATCTGGCGACCAACCTTGGACTGGCGGTGCGTGAACACATCATCCTGGCTACGGAGAATCTTGGCCGCCTGGAGGCAGAGATGAAACGAGCGGTAGCTTTGAACCCTGATATCGACGATGGCGGGCCGCTGCGCATTTTGGGGATGCTTTATCTCAAAGCCCCTGCTTGGCCCAATGGCATCGGCGACCGCGACAAGGCACAGGAACTGCTGGAAAAGGCCGTCAAGGAACATCCAGGGCATCCGCTCAACCATTTGTTTTATGCCCAGGTACTTTGGGATAAGGGCGATGAAGCTATCCTAACCCAGGTAAAATCCGAATTCGCGCTGGGGGAGCAACTGTTGACCGAGGGTAATTGGGGCTACAGTAAAGAACCCTGGAAAAAAGAATTCGCTGCGTTTCAACAAGAGCTTGGAGAGACCGACGCTGCGAACTAACAACACCGAAGCCAGTCAGGATTTTCAAACCTGACCGGAATCTTTGAAGATCGCAATACAAACAAAATATGAGGCCTTAAATTTGTTACAATCCCCATAACGAAAATATGCCAAGAGTTGTTATGACACAATTACATTGTTATGTTCCCGATGACATTGCCCAACAAGTGCAACGCCGCGCAAGCCAAGCAGGTTTAAGCTTGTCGCGTTATTTGGCAGAATTGGTTAAGCGCGATGTCAGCCCTGACAAGGATTGGCCGGTAGCCTATTTTGACAACTTTGGACAGTGGGAAGGTACGCCGCTGGAACGGCCTGAACAACCGCCTTTAGAAGAAAGGCTGGCACTTAAATGATTTATTTACTGGATACCAATTGATGATGATTGCGCCCAACATTATGCACTAATTCGCGCCGATCTACAGGCACGAGGCCAACTAATTGGCGGCAATGATCTATTAATTGCCGCCATTGCCCGCTCCCATAATATTACGCTGGTAACGCATAACACGGGAGAATTTAGCCGTGTGGCGGGATTGCGTTTAGAAGACTGGGAGATTGAACCGACGCATTAGTGGCCAGCAGTAGGTTGGGCAACAGCTTTATCGTTGCCCAACCTTACGAAGATCAGAATCGAGATGCATACGGATTTACCCAACGTCATAGACATATTTTAAAGTGGATATGTCGGGCACGAAAAGATGTGCC
>PMJA01000079.1 GCA_003158415.1 Methylobacter sp. | reverse complement strand
AAGCTCTAGCTTCCCGAAGCTGGAGCTTCCAGGGCCAGAGTCCCCAACCTGGAGGTTGGGGACTAGCAAACGGCGCGAACAGCGTTGATTGTTACGCAGAGTTTCCCAGGCTTTGAGTTAAGCCAGCATTTCCAGCAATACCGGATGCCACAACAAAGGGTCTATTTCACCCATTTTTCCAAGTAAACGACGCTTATCCACAGACCGGATTTGATCCAATAAAATACGCGCGTTGCGACCGTTGAAATCAACGTCAGGTCGGCATCCTAAAAACTGACCTTTGCTGGTAATGGGCGCAACGATAACGCGCGGCAACACTGCGTTCAAATCATCCGGCGAAACGATCAAAGCCGGCCGAGTCTTATTAATTTCTGTACCCAACGTTGGATCAAGGTTAACCCAATACACCTCGCCACGCTTTACCATTGCCATTCCTCGATACTTTCGTCTACAGGCAACGTTTCCCAAACATCTTCATCAGCAGACGGCAAATAGCCGTCAAACCAACCTGAACGCGGGGATTTTACCGCTTCAATAACCAGCGATTTGCCTTCGATCCGCAGCTCAATTTCTTCGCCAAAATCGCAAGCTTCCAGCAAGGCGGCCGGGATAATGATGCCTTGAGAATTGCCTACTTTTCTTAAATGAATACGCATAATAAAAGGCTTGTTTAAAAAAACGTTGCAACTATGTTATAACGCCGTGTGTTGGGCGTCAACCAGCCGATCTACTGAAAATGATGCTCTTGTACCCATTCTTTTAAATCGGCATCAATGCGTGTTGGCGCCGATTGAAAATTGACCAGGGGATTTAGCGGTGTAGCGTACTACACCGCATCAGATTAGTCGACCAAACTAAAATGGTTTTGTAGTTATCAGGTTTGGTTTCCTTTAAGGATTAATCACTATCCGTCGATTTATAGATTTTCCGCATTCAGCAAAATAACCTCGATTTCTTCGGTAATTTCTTCCTGCCGGTAAATCTGGGATTTGCGGCGCAGATTCACCGTTTCATCATCCAGATGTTTGACGGCGCCTTCCAGATGCTGCAAGCGCCGTTGATTTTCGGCCATTAGCGACAGATAAAAGACTTCATGCAGCGCTGCGAACAGGTAATGATCGGTCAAATCGGCAAAAAAATCGGCGGGCGCAAGATTAAGCAGCGGCGGATTCCCATAACGGGCTGTTCGTTGCGGCTGTTGTGGAAAAGACGGTAGTATCTGCCATCGGTTGATTTGCCCGGAACGGTTGTCGTGATAGACAACCGTCAATTGCAGTGTAGCGGCGACATGAATCGCCTTGGCGTTAGCCGGACGACTGATGCCGCCAGCCGGTAAGGTAGCGATGGCGTCCATCAGCCGGTTCAGTATGGTCGGCACTTCTTCTGCGGCATTCGCGCCTTCGATGGCGGAGATTACGGCTAAGGGACTCGCTTCCAGTCGGCTACAAAGCCGACTGCCGATAGCGATAATGCCTGAATACCCATCCGCCGCAACGGCATTAATCAGGCTTTCGTTAAAATCGCCGCAAAATCCGCGCTCGGCGCCGACCAAAATACCTATAGATAAGGGGTTTTCATCAACAACCGCCAGTGGATGGAAATCGAGAAAATCCAGCGCCGCCTGTTCAATAGCCGCCACCGCTTGACCTTGCATGGTTTGAAAACGCCCCAGCTTGTGTATTTCAATCAACGCAAGGTTTTTCATCGCATTTAAAATGCTGCGTATCTCCTCCATCTGGGCGATATGCAGTTGCAGTTCTCGGCTTTGGCTCATAGCGGCTTAAGCTTGTTAAGCCAATCACTGAGAGCCGCCTGCCATTGTTCATGACTGCTGTCCAGCGTCAGCGTCGTGGTTTTAATGCCCAGGGAGATATGTCCAAGATAGCCCGTAATATCGTTAAGTTCTGCCTGATTAAAAAAACCTGCATTAAACGCCGTCAGCCAGGCCAGTTGAAAAAGACTGCTGTGCGGGGCCAATCGATCCTGCTTGAGTATTTCCCGCAATAAGCGACCCCGTTTAATCCGCGCTTCCATTGAGGCTTCCAGGCGCTGGCCGAAGCGAGTAAAGGTCTCCAGCTCCAGAAATTGCAGATAATCCAGCTTCATTTGCCCGGCTTGATCGCTAATGCTGTGATGCTGGGCTTTGCCGCCTATCCGCGATACCGATTTGGTGATGTCGATGGCGGGACGAAATCCTGAAACAAACAGGTCGTTATCCAGATAGATTTGCCCGTCGGTAATGGAAATCAGGTTGGTTGGAATGTAAGCGGCAATTTCGCCCTGCTTGGTTTCGACGATCGGTAAGGCGGTCATGCTGCCGCCGCCGTTTTCGGCATTCAAACAGGTGGAGCGTTCCAGCAATCGGGAATGGACAAAAAAAATGTCGCCGGGATAGGCTTCCCGCCCCGGCGGCCTGCGCAGCAATAAAGACAGCTCCCGATAGGTTCTGGCATGGGTGGACAAATCGTCGTAAATAACCAGCGTATCCCTGCCCTGCGCCATCCAGTATTCGGCCAGCGCGCAACCGGCGAACGGCGCAAGATATTGC
>PMJA01000093.1 GCA_003158415.1 Methylobacter sp. | reverse complement strand
TGGGAATTTCACCCACTTCAAACACCTTGGAGTATAGCATATCTAAAATAAATAGGCAAGTAAAAAACAAGCAACTTTTAACGTTCTGCGACACGCTTTCACGCGCTACTTTGTGCATTCCATCGAAAGTACGATTGATTCTCTACATTCGCTCCGCGGAGTACTTACAGTTTCCAACTTCCAGCCTTTAATCCCTCCCGCGGGGGAATGATTTCTGCTGATTCCCGCAGGAGTTCAGCCAATGAGTTTCTTATTTTTCTCGATTAAATGCGCGGTAGAAATCACCTAAACACTGAGTTATAATAAAAGCTATTCGCTTTTAAGCTTTACATTCCAGGTTTTACTCGGTCTATTTAACGTGCTATTGTGTATCAGGAACATGGTTGTTAAATTGGAAAAACTTAAACAGGCTGTTATTAAACAGATTGACTCTGACAGGAGTCAATTAAAAAAACTTGCTTTGAAAATCCATGATAATCCCGAACTGGGGTTAAAGGAATATAAAGCCAGCGCCTGGCTGAGTCAGTACCTGGAAGAACAAGACTTTACCGTCGAAAACGGCATTTGCGATATGCCTACCGCTTTTCGAGCTACTTATGGTGAGGGTAAGCCTGTTATCGGACTACTGGCGGAATATGACTCTTTACCGGTTGTTGGACATGCCTGCGGACATAATCTTATCTGCATGATCGCTGTCGGCACAGCCGTTTCCTCAAAGCAGGTCGTCGACCGCTATGGCGGCAGTGTTGTGGTTATCGGGACACCTGCTGAGGAGAACTACGGCGGGAAAATCGTGATGACGACCAAAGGCGCATTCGCCGACCTCGATGTGGCAATGCTGGTTCATCCAGATACTGTCGATGCAGCGACTATTTTTGCGCTTGCCTGCCAGCAAATGACAATCGAATTCTTCGGAAAATCGTCTCATGCTTCAGCAAATCCGACCGAGGGTATTAACGCTCTCGATGCGATGATCCTTTCATTTAACAATATCAATGCTTTACGGCAACACATCCAGAGCACGGCGCGTATTCATGGTATTATTACGCATGGCGGGATTGCTCCCAATATCGTGCCCGATTACAGCGCAGGCACATTCTACATCCGTGCTTCAGACGACGCCTACCTCGATGAATTGCTGCAAAAAGTATTAAATTGCTTCAAGAGTGCCGCCACGGCCACCGGGGCACGGCTGGAATATAAACAGGATGAATTACGTTATGCCACAATGCGCAACAACATGGCACTGGCGCAACTTTATGTAAACAATATGTGTATGATCGGCAGAGAAGTGAAAATTCCCAGATCGAAACTGTCTTTCATCAATACCGGGAGCACGGACATGGGCAACGTCAGTCAGGTAACCGCTGCCATCCAACCGGTGGTGGCGATTGCTCCCAAAAGCGTTTTATCACATTCTCCGGAATTTGCGGCTGCGGCTGCTTCGGAAGACGGGATCAATGGGATGTACGATGCTGCCAAAGCTCTGGCAATGACCGTATTCGACCTGCTATCCAATCCGGATAATTTAAAAAAGGTCAGGTATGAATTTAACCGGCAATAACGACTAATTACAACTAACGGAAACCACATGCCTTACAGGAGAACAAATGATAATTGCAGTTGACGCTTCAGGCGGGGAATATGCTCCGCACGAAATAGTAAAAGGCGCTCTAAAAGCGGCTCAGGACTTCAAAATCGGTATTGCGCTGGTGGGTAAAAAAGAGATCCTTCACGTTCAGGCCAGCCGCCATATGAAGAACCTGGATGTCTCGATTATCGATGCCCCGGAAGTGATCGAAGACGCGGAATCGCCGATCGAAGCGGTGACTAAAAAACAAAATTCATCGATTGTGGTCGGTATCAATATGGTCAAAGAAGGGAAAGCAGCGGCTTTTGTCTCCGCCGGCAGCACAGGAGCAGTGATGTATGCCGCATTCTCCATGCTGGGCAGAGTAGAAGGGATCGAACGTCCGGCTATCGGCAGCATCATTACCATTAGTATTACCAGCCCGTTCCTCCTCCTCGATTGCGGTGCTAACCCCAATTGCCGTTCCAAACATCTGCTTCAGTTTGCCCAAATGGGTAATATCTATGTAAGAGAGGTTTTTGGTGTACGTTCGCCGCGCATCGCTTTGTTGAATAACGGCGAGGAAGAGAAAAAAGGAAACCAGCTTGCCCGCGAAACTTTTCAGGTGCTGAAAGCGTCGGATTTGAATTTTGTCGGTAATATCGAAGGGCAGAATCTTGCCAAGGGCATGGCTGACGTCGTGGTCACGGACGGATTTACCGGAAACATCGTCCTGAAAACGCTGGAGGGGGTTGGAGAAGCCTTCTTAAAATTAAAAAACATCGGGCAAGTGCCCTCTCCCAACGATTCTATTCAGTTGGATGTCGGTTTCGGCTCGCTGGTGAAAAGAATCGACTACCGCGAGTCCGGCGGCGCTTGCTTGCTGGGATTGAACGGCAATGTTATTATTTCTCACGGGCGCAGTCAGGCCAAGGCAATCAGAAATGCCATCGGGATGGCTAAGCAAAGCATCGACCGCAATGTCTGCCAGATTATTCAACAATCCAAGTTTGCGGAACCTGCGGT
>PMJA01000110.1 GCA_003158415.1 Methylobacter sp. | reverse complement strand
GTGTTGTATAATCCATTGTTTGTTTTGTGGATCAAACACGCCCTTGATTGCGCCCCAACCAACATACTTAGCAATTTGTTTGCGCTCATCAAAGGAAGCGGCGCGACCTTCCGCCTCCATAGCCTTGATAATACGAATGGCGGCAATGTTGTCTTTATATTTTTGGGTCAAGCCGCCTTTGCCGATGTCGTCGGCATCAATTACGAAATCACTGCCGGTGGCGCTAGGCTCAGACCCGCTTCCAGCACTATCTCGTGTCTCGCCANNCCCAGTACCCACCGGTTGGCTATCTCGATTGTCAGCGGCTTCGCGTATTTGAGTTTCTTCTGGATTTCCTTTGGATAGCGGTTTAAGTACACTGGTGATTGCATGGGTGGGTTCCTCTTGAGTTGTTTGACTGTTATCAATATCGAAATCTTCGAACAAATTTCTTTGATATGGGTTCTTCTTAGGTATCTTCATAAATCGATACTACTTTCTAGCGCATCACCTTCGCTTAATGCGTCCTCAATAAATGCCCCGGCCCTTTCTGCTTCTTCCGGGTCGAACTCGACAATCGCACCGGGAACCATTGCATCGGNNGTTGTAATCAGGCTTACCCTTTATATCCGGAAAAGTTTGCTTGCACCCTGGAAAACCACTACATCCCCACCAAAATGTCCCTTTTTTCTTACCTGTGCGGCGAGATAGCCCCTTTCCACACGACATACATTTATGCAATTCAGACACAAGCGGCGCTTGTTTCGCCACTGGCTTACCGGCCTTATCTTCGCAAGCATACTTGCAGCCATCGGCAAAACCGGTACAGCCCCAAAAGAACTCGTTTTTTTCTTTCTTCTTTATTCGTCTAAGCGGCTTGCCGCAATCCGGGCAAGGCGGCGCATTAACCTTCATGCCGATCCCATTCTGCTTGACGCCAGCGACCTCGGAACAGATGTATTCCATTAGTTCAGTAACAAAAGAAACCGCATCACGTTCTCCTGCCTGAATAGCTTTTTGCTGTTCATGCCACAATGCCGTCATATCTGGATACTTTGCCTGATCCGGCAAAGTGTCGTAGAACTCCCGTGCAGTGGGTGTGCTGATAATGTTTTTGCCCTTCTCCGCCAAATAGCCGCGTTCAAACAGCGTCGCAATAATGGTGTCCCGTGTAGCCGGTGTACCGATTCCGCCGTGTTCTCCTTCTTTTCCATTGTCTTTTTCGACCAATAGCTTCCGTAGACGATCATCGCGAACATACTGGGCCACACGGGTAAGGTCTGACAATAATGTCGCTATCGTGTATAGCGGCCTTGGTTTCGTTTCCATTTGATTAGCGGTGGCATCTGTGCAATCGCCGCCCTGCCCTGCTTTCAATACTCGAAGATCAAGAGCAAGATCGTTCTCATCGCCCTCTAAATCCTCATTACCCACATCGTTTTTATAGAGCATCTTCCAACCGGCCAAGGTCGTTACATTCGAGCGAACACCAAATCGATGCTTTGCAGCTTCGACAAATACATCAGTTTGGTCGTACTGATGCTTAGGCCAGAATTGCGCGACATACGCGCGGGCAATCAGCATGTAGATTTTTTGCTCCACGTCCGTCAACTTACCAAAATCGGCGGTGGCTTCCGTTGGAATAATGCCGTGGTGAGCACTTACCTTGCTGGAATTGAATGCTCTGCTTTTGATGTCCGGGTCAGCCCTTTGCGCAACAACGGTTAACGCGGGAGCGGTTTGGGCAATAGCAGCCAATACACTCGGTGCATCGGCATGTTGATCGTCACTGAGATATTCACAATCACTGCGGTTATAAGTAATGAGCTTGTGTTTTTCGCGCAGCGATTGCGTGATGTCTTTTGTCTGGTTCGGCATAAAACCGAACTTGCGCGACGCGTCCGTTTGCAGCTTTAAAAGGTTGTATGGAAGTGGCGGGTGCTGTTCTTTCTTTTTAGTTGCCGCACTGATGATCGATGCAGCCGCACCATTAACGGTATCTGCGATACCCTGAGCGTGAACCTGATTGGCAAGACGGCCTTTTTCGTCAACAGGATCNNTCAAATTCTCTATCTCTTCGGACAACTAGCCCAACGATAGGCGTTTGCACCCGGCCAACACTCAAAACACCCTGATAACCCACCTTACTTGCAGCCAGCGTATAGGCACGACTCATGTTATACCCGTAAAGCTGATCCCCAACACTACGGGCTTCCGCTGCGGCAGACATGCTCGCAAACTCGCGATTGTCTCGCATATTCGCAAGCGACCGTTTCACTACACTAATATTGTTGTCGTTGATTAGCAAACGCATTACCGGCAAATTACAGGCCGCATAAGTCAAGATTTCATCGACCAATAGTTGCCCTTCATCGTCGGGGTCGCCTGCATGAACGATGCTATCGGCTTGTTTTAATAGATTGGTAATAATCTTGAGCTGATCTTTTTTATCGCCTGATGGTTTTTTTTGCCAAGGAATGTGTGAGATAGGCAAATCGTCCATATTCCACTTGCCATACCGAGGATCATAATCTTCCGGGTCTAGCAATTGCAGCATGTGACCGTAACACCACGTCACATAGTCATTACCACAATCATAGAAGCCATCTTTTCGCGAACCGCCGCCTAAACCATCGACTATGGCCTTAGCTAAGTCGGGCTTTTCTGCTATAAATAAACGCATATCAAAATCTCTCCATTTACCAAGTGAAAACAGGGCGAATAACGCCCTTTATTTGCGAACGATTGACTAAGCCAAAATACCGGCTATCAAACGATATNNGGCCGTCCCTGTTTATCAGCAAGTAGCGGCGTACTAAGCGGCAATAACTCACCATTCACATGAACACCGTCATCAGCTAAAACGACTGTGTCCTTTTTAGCCGCTAAAATCTTTTTCATCAGGTACGCATAATCG
>PMJA01000303.1 GCA_003158415.1 Methylobacter sp. | reverse complement strand
TCACCGCCCTCCCCTTTTAATACGGCGGCATGCGGTTGTTGTAACAGGGCGGCGGCTTGTTGATGCACCGGGCGATAGCCGGGATGGAAGATGCCTTGGATACTGTAGGCGGCATTAAACGGATTTAACAGCCGCACCAGCGTATGCACCGGCGAGCGCAAGCCCAGCAGCGGCCGTAGCGCTATGATTTCATGCAGTTTCGGGCAAAAATATTCCAGCGATAAATAACTAAAATGCTGTTGCTGCAACTGCTGTTTGGTTTGTTCTATCGAGGTCGAGCATTCCAGCCCCAGATATTTGAGCGCATCCTGGGTATACAGCCGGTCGGCGCCGGGGCCTTTAGCGCCGTGCATAAAAACATTAATGCCGTTTTCCGCCAATAACAGCGCCGACAATAAAAACCAGGGCAAATGCCGACGTTTACCGGCATAAGACGACCAATCCAGATCGACCAGCGCCCTTTCACCTTCGAGATGACAAGATTCCCTTGCCGCCAACACAAAACCGGCCAGCTCTTCTGGCGTTTCTTCCTTGACGCGCATTAACATTAAAAACGCGCCCAACTGCACCGGTTGCACTTGATCTGTCATGATCAGTTTCATGGCGCAAAAGGCTTCATCCTGCGTCAGCGGTCTGGAGCCTTTTTTGCCTTTGCCCAAAATGCGGATGAATTCCGCGAACGGATGTTCGGGCTGCGGGGTATGCTCGTGATGGGTAAACGTCATAGCGTAAATCTCAGATAATGGTCGATTAACAGCGCCGCAAACAGCACCGTAATATAAACTATCGAATAAACAAAGGTTTTCATCGCGGTTTTATTGTCTTTGTTACGCATCATCAACAGCGCGTAATAAATAAAACCCAAATCCAGCAACACCGCCGACACGCCGTAAATCAAGCCGCTCATGCCGGTTAAATAAGGCAACAGCGTCACTATCGTCAACAGGATGGTATAGAGCAATATTTGCAAACGGGTAAATTCCACGCCGTGCGTGACCGGCAACATGGGGATGTTTACTTTGGCGTATTCTTCACGCCGGGCGATAGCCAAGGCCCAAAAATGCGGCGGTGTCCACACGAAAACAATTAACGCCAGCAACAGCGCAGAAGGATGCACTTCGCCGGTCATGGCGCACCAGCCTAACAGCGGCGGCGTCGCCCCGAACAGGCCGCCGATGACGATATTTTGCGGCGTCGCCTGTTTAAGATACAGCGTATAAATGATGGCATAACCGAATAACGACAAAAAAGTCAGTATCGCCGTTAGGGTATTGACTAATAAAACCAGGATCAGCATGGAGCTAACACCCAGCACCACCGAAAAAGTAATGACATTGGTGATGCTTAATTCGCCGGTGGGCAAAGGACGTTTTTCGGTGCGGTGCATTTGCGCGTCCGCTTTCCGGTCGATAAAATGATTCATGGCCGCTGCCGAAGACGCAGCCAGCGCTATGCCCAGTGTGCCGTAAATAAACAGCCCTATAGGAGGCATTCCGGGTACGGCCAAAAACATACCGACCACGGCGGTAAACAGCATTTCCGCAACCACATTGGGTTTACAGAGTGTGTAGTAGTTTTTCCAGGAAAGCGTAGATTTGCAAGGCATGGTTTAATAAGTTCCAACTTTTAGTTTATTGTATAGAATACCGTGAACTATAACTTATTGAAATAGTCGGAAACGCTCACCATCATAAAAGAGGACGTTATGAATCATCGATTACTCTACACCGCCCTGCTCTGCCTGCCCGCGTTTGCCGGTCATGCGGAAACAAAAGTATTTGAACATACCTTGGCAAATGGCCTAAAAATCCTGGTAAAAGAAGACCACCGGTCGCCGGTCGCCGTATCCCAAGTCTGGTACAAAGTGGGATCCAGTTATGAGCCGGGCGGCATTACCGGCATCTCTCACATGCTGGAGCACATGATGTTCAANNGGCACGGATAAACATGCGCAGGGTGAGTTTTCCCGTATTATTGCCGAAAACGGCGGCGATGAAAACGCCTTTACCGGCCAGGATTACACCGCCTATTTCCAGACGATGGAGGCCTCCCGACTGGCCGTCAGTTTTGAGCTGGAAGCTGATAGAATGCGTAATTTGCACCTGCTCCCCGAAGAATTAAAAAAAGAACTGCAAGTCGTCACTGAAGAACGCCGGATGCGCACCGACGATAATCCGCAAGCGAAAATGCAGGAACAATTTATGTCCGTGGCTTATTCCAACAGCGCGTACAAGCATCCTATCATCGGTTGGCCTGCGGATATTGCCAATTATACAGTCGAGGACATACAAGCCTGGTATCAGCGCTGGTATGCGCCGAATAACGCCACATTGGTCGTCGTCGGCGATGTCCAGCCGACCACCGTTTTTGAGCTGGCGGAAAAGTATTTTGGCGCGCTTAAACCCAGCGACATTAAGCCGCTAAAGCCGCAAACCGAAATCGAACAGCTGGGCGTGCGCAAAATGACCGTCAAAGTCCCTGCCAAACTGCCTTCCATACTGATGGGTTATAAAGTGCCGGTGCTGAAAACGGCGGCCAACGAATGGGAAGTCTACGCGCTGGAAGTGTTGGCTGGCGTATTGGATGGAGGCAACGGCGCCCGATTATCAAAAGAGTTGGTGCGCGGCAAGCAAATAGCGGTCTCTGCCAACGCAGGCTATGAAATGACCTCCAGAATGTCCGATTTGTTTGAGCTGGAAGCGACACCCGCCGCAGGTAAAACCGTATTGGAATTGGAAGCCGCCTTAAAAAACGAGGTTAAAAAACTGCAACAAACGTTGATCACTACCGACGAATTACAACGCATTAAAGCGCAGGTTTTAGCCAGCGACATCTACCAAAAAGATTCCAACTTTTATCAGGCCATGCAGATAGGCACGCTGGAAACAGTGGGCTTAGGCTGGCAAAAAGCCGATGAATATGTGGCTAAAATCAATCAGGTGACCGCAGAACAAGTGCGTGAGGTGGCTCAAAAATATTTAGTTGAAGATCACCTGAGTATTGCTTACCTGGAACCGCAAACCATCAACACCAGCACTGAAAAAAAGGAAGCTAAATAATGCGTATCCGTCTCTTAAAATATGTAGGTCGGGTTAGCTATAGCGGTGCCCGACACATCGAAGCCAAAGATAAAGCCGTAACCCGCTCCGGCTTTTTTTATCTATTCGGTCTTATCTTATTGGCCGCCAGCCAATACGCCAACGCCGCCGCAAAAATCGACCACTGGCAAACGCCGCAAGGCAGCCGGGTTTATTATGTGCGCACCGAAGGCCTGCCTATGGTGGATATACAGGTGGTTTTTGATGCCGGCAGTGCCCGTGATGGACAACAATTCGGCTTGGCATCATTAACCGCAGGGCTTTTGGATACCGGCGCAGGCAAGTGGAATGCCGATGACATCGCGCAACGTTTTGAAAGCGTAGGCGCAAATTTCGGCGCGGGCAGCACCATCGATACGGCGACTGTCTCGCTACGCACATTGACTGATAAGCCTTTATTCGATAAAGCCCTGGAAACCATGCAAACCATCCTGGCGAAACCGGCATTTAATGAGGCCGACTTTAAACGGGAAAAAAACCGCACCCTGGCAGGCTTGAAACAGCAGGAAGAATCGCCCGGTGTATTAGGCAGCATCGCCTTTTATAACACGCTTTACGGTACGCACCCTTACGCCCATCCCGATCCGGGCGTC
>PMJA01000304.1 GCA_003158415.1 Methylobacter sp. | reverse complement strand
AATGTACCCGCCACTAGCACCGGCGCTCATGCACTGTGTAACGCACGGCTCTACACCTTTTCGCCTGAATCTTCATGTGAGCGATGTGGGGCATACTTTCATGTTCGGCCCAACTGGTGCCGGTAAATCTACGCATTTGGCATTGATAGCGGCTCAGCTCCGGCGTTATCCAGGCATGACGATCTTCGCATTCGATAAAGGCATGTCGATCTATCCCTTGGTGAAGGCGACTGGAGGCAAGCATTACACCGTTGCCGCTGACGACGACAAGCTCGCGTTTTGCCCGTTGCAGTTTTTGGAAACAAAGGGCGATCGCGCTTGGGCAATGGAATGGATCGACACGATCCTGGCTCTAAACAACGTAGAAACCACACCCGGGCAGCGCAACTTGATTGGCGAAGCCATCATGTCGCTTCACGAAAGCGCGGTTAAGAACGAGGACGCCAAAGGAACGGGGAGCCATCCCGTCACTATCTCTGACTTTGTGAACACCGTGCAGGACGAAAGTATCCGCGCAGCCCTGCACCAGTACACGGTGGACGGCACGATGGGCCACCTGCTCGATGCAGAAGAAGACGGTTTGTCGTTTTCTGACTTCACGGTGTTTGAAATCGAAGAGTTAATGAACCTGGGTGATAAATATGCATTACCTGTGTTGCTCTATCTATTCCGTCGCATTGAAAGGTCGTTACACGGTCAACCAGCCGCCATTATTCTCGATGAAGCCTGGTTAATGTTAGGGCATCCGGTGTTCCGTGCAAAAATTCGTGAATGGTTGAAGGTACTGCGTAAAGCAAACTGTTTTGTTCTTATGGCGACACAAAGCCTTTCAGATGCCGCAAATTCCGGCATTCTTGATGTAATTGTGGAATCCACAGCCACAAAGATATTTTTGCCCAACGTCTACGCCAGAGATGAGGACACAGCTGCTCTTTATCGCCGCATGGGTCTTAATGCTCGCCAGATTGAAATTCTGGCTACGGCGATTCCCAAGCGTCAGTATTACTACGTATCAGAAAATGGTCGTCGTCTTTATGACCTCGCCCTCGGCCCTCTTGCGCTGGCCTTTGTCGGCGCATCTGACAAAGACTCTATCGCCACCATCAAGACCCTGGAAGCCAAACATGGCGATGTCTGGGTTAATCAATGGTTGGCTGGAAGAGGATTGAATCTCAACGACTACAGAGTAATAACATGAGCATTGAAGCAACCATCAAGGGCTTGATCTTTAAGAAGCCCAGCGCCGATGAAAATCAAGAGGAAGAAAACCCCTATCTGAATGCTCGCCGTACCTGGAACGATCGTACCAGCTCGATTGTATCCAGTCGTAATATGTGGCAACTGCTGGGTATCCTATCGCTGATGATTGCCCTAGCGGGGGTTGGCGGGATTATCTATATCGGCAGTCAATCCAGGTTCGTGCCCTATGTGGTCGAAGTGGACAAATTAGGACAGGCCGCTGCTGTTGCTCCGGCCCAGCTAGCCGCTGCTGTCGATCCGCGCGTCGTGCATGCCGCCGTAGCATCGTTCATTAGCGACGCCCGTCTTGTTACACCAGACATAGCCTTGCAGCGAAAGGCCGTGTTCCGGCTGTATTCAATGTTGTCTGCAAACGATCCAGCCACTGCTAAATCGAACGAATGGTTGAACGGCACCGCCGAAAGCAGTCCATTCGCACGGGCGGTCAAGGAAACCGTGAGTATCGAAATTCTCTCGGTAATTCCACAAACGCCCGACACCTGGCAAGTAGACTGGATGGAATCTGTACGTGACCGGCAAGGTGTCATGCTGGACAAACCATTTCGCATGCGCGCTCTGGTAACTGTCTACACCGTTCCGGCAACCCCACAAACCACAGAAGAGCAAGTGCGCAATAACCCGCTTGGAATCTATGTGCGTGACTTCTCTTGGTCGAAACAGAAATAGGAAAAATAGGACAAAATCGATGAAAACGTATGCCTTCGCAATTATTATTAGCATGATGCCTGTCCTCGGATTAGCGGCCGCTGGTGACAACCTGGCCGATCTGTATTTCTCAACCCAGAATCCAAAATTAACGCCGCAAGAAAAAGCGGCCATTGCCATTGCAGAAAAATGGCAAGCGGCCAGCGCCACAGGCATTAAACCAGTGTCTGGAACAGATGGATCGATCCGATACCTATTCGGTGCGCAGGAACCCAGTATTGTTTGCGCTGTCTTGCAGGTCTGTGATGTCGAGCTGCAAGCGGGCGAACAGGTCAACTCAATTCATTTGGGAGATACCGCCCGGTGGACAGTGGAACCGGCCATCACGGGTAGCGGCCAAGCAGAAATCCAGCATCTCATCATCAAACCGATGGATGTGGGTCTGGAAACCAGTTTGATTGTAACCACGAACCGCCGCACTTACCACTTTAGGCTGCGTTCTCATCGCACTCAGTTCATGCCACGCGTGGCCTTCACTTACACTGAAGACGCACTGGTGAAATGGGATGCCCTCAAGACCCGCGAAGTGAAAGAAAAACAGGAGCGTACAATTCCGCAAACCGGCGAATACCTTGGTGACCTGAACTTCGCCTATAGCGTAGACGGCACCGTGGCCTGGAAACCTGTACGCGTCTACAACGATGGACAGAAAACCATCATCCAAATGCCTGCTGCAATGGCACAGACCGAAGCCCCAACTTTGCTGGTGGTGCGCAAAGACGGCGGC
>PMJA01000263.1:3828-9184 GCA_003158415.1 Methylobacter sp. | reverse complement strand
GCCCATTATGATTACTGGTCGGATAAGGTGCGTAAATCCGTCCTGCTGGATTCCAAGGCCGATCTGCTGGTGTATGGTAATGCGGAACGGCAGGTGGTTGAAATTGCCCATCGTTTGGCTCAGGGTGAAACGATTTCCGAGTTGAAAGGCATACGCGGCACGGTGCATTTTGTTAAGCAATTGCCTGTAGGTTGGCTGGTCAAGGATTCTACCGATATTGATAAACCGGGCGCGGCAATGGTGCCTATTGACCCGTACCAGGAACAACCGGCCTGCGATAAAAAACCGGAACAGAGCGATACGGACGAAAAAGTCATACAATTCGATAAGCTGTTGATCAGAAACCGGCGCTCGCAAACCGTTATCCGCTTACCCGCCTATGACGCGGTAAAAGACGACCCGATCTTGTACGCCCACGCCTCGCGCGTCATGCACGGCGAAACCAATCCCGGCAATGCAAGGCCCTTGATTCAACAGCACGGTTTGCGGCAAGTGTGGATCAATCCGCCGCCTATTCCACTGACCACCAAAGAAATGGATGGCGTTTTCGACCTGCCCTATTCGCGCGTGCCGCACAAGGAATACGGCGATGCCAACGTACCCGCGTTTGAAATGATCCAGCATTCGGTCAACATCATGCGCGGCTGTTTTGGCGGCTGCACGTTTTGCTCAATCACCGAACATGAAGGCCGTATCATCCAAAGCCGTTCCGAAGATTCCATCATCCGGGAAATCGAAGCTATCCGCGACACCTCGCCCAGTTTTACCGGCCATATTTCCGATTTGGGCGGCCCTACCGCGAATATGTACCGGCTGGCCTGCAAAGACCCGAAAATCGAGGCCGCCTGCCGTCTGCCGTCCTGCGTTTATCCAGGGATATGCCCTAACCTGAATACCGACCATACCCCGCTGATTAAGCTCTACCGCAGAGCCAGAGCATTGCCCGGCATCAAAAAGATTTTTATCGCCTCCGGCCTGCGTTACGATCTGGCCGTAGAATCGCCTGAATATGTCAAAGAGCTGGTGACGCATCATGTCGGCGGCTATCTTAAAATCGCCCCGGAACATACCGAGCAAGGCGTATTATCCAAAATGATGAAGCCGGGCATGGGAACCTACGACCGCTTTAAGGAAATGTTCGATAAATACTCCAAAGAAGCGGGCAAGGAACAATATCTGATACCGTATTTTATCGCCGCCCATCCCGGCACTACCGATCTCGATATGCTTAATCTGGCTTTGTGGCTAAAGCGTAACGGCTTCAGGGCCGATCAGGTGCAAGCCTTTTTGCCGTCGCCGATGTCCATCGCCACCGCGATGTATCATTCCGGAAAAGACACGCTACACAAAGTCAGTCGTAAAGCTGAGGATATGCCCATCCCCAAAACGGTCAAACAGCGACGGTTGCACAAAGCCTTTTTGCGTTACCACGACCCTCTTAACTGGCCGTTATTGCGCGATACCTTAAACGCGATGGGCCGCAATGATTTAATCGGTAACGGCAAGCACCATTTAATTCCTTCCTACCAGCCTAAAGGCACGGCTGAACCGTCGGGCAAGATGCAGGCATTTAAAACCAAGTACACGGGCTTCGACAACAACCGTAGCGACAAAAACGTAGGCAAAAATAAATTCGCAAGAAAGCAAAAAAAATAAGCATAGGGCTTTGCAAAGAAAAAAAATTGTGTATAATACCCTCTTCTTTGCTGGTGTAGCTCAGTTGGTAGAGCAGCTGATTTGTAATCAGCCGGTCAGGAGTTCGAATCCCCTCACTAGCTCCAAAGAATTCAAAGGCTTACATGAAAATGTAGGCCTTTTTTATTGCCTGATGAAAATTAATAAGCGTATGAAGCACTTGGAACAATTCGCTTATTAAAATCAGCACAGAACCTCGCTGCAACCTCTGCCGATAACACGCACAAAAAAACCGGTGCTTGTTACTCAATCTTGATTTGCAATCTCTAATGAGACTTTCCAAAATACCTTTTGTCGGTCGATACCGTTTCATGGGATGATTAGCCCGTCAATACGGCGTTTTTGTCTTATTTCAGCCAGCACTAAAAAAGGAATTGGTAAAACTATCTCATGAACTGGCTAAAAAATTTGATATTCGGCAGCGAAGCACCGGCTAAACAGGCGGCACAGCCCAAAGAAGACCTGCAAGCACGTTATTTGCCTGACGCTCTGGCCCTTTGCCAAGCAACACCGGAAAACTTGCTATACGGTAACGAATCGCCCGCTAAACAAGCCAAGTAGCGTACCCTACATGACTGAATTATTGCCAGAATAAATGCTGCCCAGCATACTGGATGTGTTATCACTTTTTAAGGGGCCATCATGCAAACCGTCACCATTTCTGAACAAGGCCAAGTTGTCATTCCTATCGATATCCGTAAACAATTGGGCATCACCCCTGGCTGTCAACTCAGCTTGATTTTGGAAGACTCCGGCTTAAGGATTGAAGTTAAACAGCGTATTAAGTCAACACACCCTGAAGACAGCTACGGCCTACTTGTCTGTAAAGAACCCGGTGAAAGGCATCTGGCCGAATTTGGTTTGGCAGAAGCTATGCGGAACGCTAAATTGCACCTGACAGCGTGCAGCCATTGTGAGAGTTTTTACAGCTTTGATGATCGCCGTTTTGCACGTCGTGCCGCTCGCTTGCCACTCATGCCGAAAGTAATAGTGCCTACGGAATAATGATGTCCCAATAAAACACCGGCCCCTTTTCCACAAGAGCAAATTTATCAACGACAGATTTTATGAGTTTCATCACGTCACTCTGTAAAAATTAATAATAACAAATCACAATCAATACTTGCCGCTCGTCATTCTCTTTAGCAGACTTTCAGAATAGTCTTTTCAGACACTCAATATAAAAACTATGATTAAACCATTTCAAATACTTTGAAATAATTTAATCGGTTAAGTAAAGCTCGTAGATTCGACCACAGATAGCCTTGATCTGAAATTATTCCAAATAAACTTCAAAAGGCCTATAATATCCATTCACTAATTTATTCATTAATTAATTCGCTCAATGACACTTCACACTGATCACATCCGTATGCAAATATCCGGAGGACCGATGTCGGCGGCGCAATTGCGTGAAAAGGTAAGTATTAGTCAGCCGACAATGTCTCGTGCGTTGGCTGAGCTTGGTGGTGAAATAGTACGATTTGGCGCTGCGCGATCCATTCACTACACACTGCGAGATAAAACTCGCAGATTACCCGATATCCCGATCTATCGGGTTAATGCAGAAGGCTCTATTCGGCAATTGGGAACGCTGATTCCAGTTCGGACAGATGGGTTTGTCATGCAGCAAGAGGATGGAACGACCCTTCACAGCGACGGACTTCCGTGGTGGTTGTTCGACATGCGCCCACAAGGATATTTGGGGAGAGCGTATGTTGCTCGGCATGGCGCTGAACTGGGGCTACCAGATCGACTTAAAGATTGGACAGATACCCACGCTTTGCGAGCGCTGTTGGCGCATGGGCATGACATAGTTGGAAATATACTACTAGGAGAAAATGCAAGGGATCGTTTTCTAGCTACCCCTATACCTGAGCCGATTTCGTTTAGTCAGAAGACTGAGGAATATGCCCGGTCGGCGCTTGAAGCGGCTCGTGGTGAGAAACCGGGATCATCAGCCGGTGGCGAACAGCCAAAATTTACCGCTTATGCCATGACACCGAATGGGGATCGTCACGTTATTGTGAAATTTAGCGAACTGGAAGATGGCCCAGTAAGCGAGCGCTGGCGTGATCTGCTGCTGGCTGAGAACCTTGCGCTTGAGACATTGCACGAAGACGGCATTCCTGCTGCAAAAACGCAAGTAATAGACCACGGTGGTCAGCGCTTTCTTGAGATCGAGCGTTTTGATCGTATCGGCAGCCTTGGACGCAGTGCGTTGCATTCTTTGTCTGCGCTTGATGCTGAGTTTGCGGGGTTAGGAACAGGTGCTTGGCCGGTTATTGCACGCATCCTTGCTAAGGATCGTCAAATTGATCCAGAAGCAGCGGACGGCGCTAATATCCTATGGGCATTTGGCACGCTAATCGGCAACTCGGATATGCACAACGGAAACTTATCATTTTTATCCGAACATGGACGGCCTTATAGCATTGCACCAGCTTATGACATGACCCCAATGGCTTTCGCCCCCCGCAGTGGTGGTGGGCTTCCTGATACTTTATCCGAAGCGACAATTCACGGCAGTGTATCCAACGAAACTTGGCGTCACGCAGAAGCTTTGGCGCGTACGTTCTTAGGTCGGGTTATGGGGGCAAGCGGATTTAGCCGCAGATTTGAACCGTGTATGACCGCATTGAAACACCACATAGAGACAGCCAGCGCTAAAATCGAACGACTGGAATGACGTCACTGCTGACCTTGTGGTCGCCTGATACAAAGGGTACGGGAGCTGCGAAAGCTACCGGGCCACATCTCGACTCTACCGAATGCATACATTGCCCATCATTGAAGCCATACCCACTTACATGCGCCTATGTCCACCATAAAAACCCTGTTAACTCACGCCGCCAACACATTATCTGGCCATTCCGACTCCCCGCTGTTAGATGCCGAAGTGCTGCTCGGTTTTGTGCTGGGTAAACCACGAACTTATTTGCGCGCATGGTGCGATAACACACTGACCGACCTGCAATATGCCACATTCGACACACTAATTAAACAACGGCTACAAGGCGTGCCGGTAGCCTATCTCACCGGTACACGCGAATTTTGGTCCAGAGATTTTACCGTAACGGCCGATGTGTTGATTCCCCGGCCCGACACCGAATTGTTGATTGAACTGAGTTTAGCCTTAATCCCTAAAAACAAAGCCGTTAAGCTCATTGATTTAGGCACAGGTTCCGGTATTATCGCCATAACAATCGCCGCAGAACGCCCCAATGCGCATGTCATCGCAGTCGATGCTAGTTTAGCGACGTTAAGCGTTGCACAGCATAACGCCCGGCAGCATCAACTTACCCACATCGAATTCTATCAAAGCGATTGGTTTACCAATGTACCGGATATGTTATTCGATTATGTTATCAGCAATCCACCTTATATAGACCCGGAAGACGCGCATCTACAGCAAGGCGATGTGCGCTTTGAACCCCAAACCGCGCTGATTGCCGATGATCAAGGCTTAAGCGATATAAAAATCATCGCCGCGACTGCGCTACGCTATTTAAAACCGGCAGGGCATTTATTAATCGAACACGGCTATAATCAGGCCTCGCAAGTACAAGCCATTTTTAACGTGCTGGCTTATGATAAGGTACAATCTTATCGAGATTTATCGGGACAGTCCCGCGTGACTTATGGGCAAAAACCTTAACAC